>DFBQ01000061.1:0-4710 GCA_002367355.1 Deltaproteobacteria bacterium UBA3076
CTACAAAATGAAGGATGCCAAAATGTCAATATTTAATATTGGCATAACCACCTGTAAAACAACGAATAATTGACAAAAAGGGGATAATTTATCACACCAGTTCCGGTTGACCCAAAATTTTTAAGTAATTTTATGTAGATGTCCGATAAGTATACATAGATACAAATGTTGCAAGAAACCATAGGCATTCCGGGAGGGAAGTCATGTTTAACAGGTGGTCTATTCTACTGTTTTTGTTGGCAATTATGGTCTGCCTCGTTAGTTGCGGGCAAAAGGTTAAGGATTCTGTTGCACCCCTCAATACCTCTATTCAATATCCAAATAGTCCGGCAAAACAAATCGTTGTATTACCTTTGGCGGATTATACCATGGGAGTTCGGCCGGACGATTCTCTTCGCCGACAGGTCAAGATCTATGAGGCCCTGATGTATCGGTTGGCTGAGAAGGGATTTTATGTCCCGCTTAAAGAAGATGTTGTGCAATATATGGTTGATCTCGGAGTCATCCGGATCATTAGTAAACCTTCCATTCGTTCCAACAGCTCATACAGATTGATTATGGAAGAGTTGGATAGCGGGTGGTCAGATGTCATGCAGGATGAAATCCAAAAGTTGATGGTTAGGAATGATCAGCTATTAAGTTCCAAACAACGCTATGAGCTTACAAGGGTCGGTCTTGACCATGGCACCATACAACAAATAGGGCGCCGTTTTGGGGCTGATTATATTTTGAGAGGACGTGTTGTTGAATATGAAGTAAGAGAAGGAAATACTCTAAATCCACTTCAGATTGGGATCCTGCCGTTTTTCTTTGACATGAGCTCCGCGTTATTATTCGGTTTTGCAGAATCCGAACAATATGATCTGTGGCAGGACTTATCTATAGGCGGCGGTCTTGGAGCCCTGTTGGGTAGTTTTGCAGAGACTCCGTTCAGTTCCGGCCATAGTGATTATGCTGGATTAAATGCCGCTGTATGGGGTGCAGCCGGTGCATCAGCCGCATATCTGGCATCTAAGGGAGGTCGAATTCCTCAGGCAGTGGTTCAACTCAGTCTTGCTTTGCAAGACGCCAATGATGGCCGAGTCATTTGGGAAAATCGCGTGGAAAAGCAGGTAGAGCCTGTTTCTGTGTGGGCAGATCCGGCGGAAAGGACCCGGGTTGATCGGGCAGTGGAAGAATCTGTGGCTGCTTTGGTGGATGATTTGGCAACCGCGTTGGATGGAATCCCCGGTGAACGGAAGAGACGTGCCCAACAATAGGTGTCCTATAATACAGGTTAACTCTCAATAACACTGAGCTTGGCATAATCAAGATGCAGGGTCTTTTCGCCGGCAACGTCAAAAAGCACCTGTATCTTTTTGGGACCAATGTCCCTGATCACCCGCCCTGGTCCAAAGATCGGGTGTCTGACCCTTTTCCCCTGTGTAAAGATACCGGAACCGGTTTGATCAGACCCTGGGCTAGTTTGGAAGTCTATTTTTTGGACGTGTTCTAAAGGCTTTGAAGATGGCCTGGTGACATCCGGCATGTACTGGCGGCTTTCTTGATAAGTCTTTTCATCCGTATCTATTCCCTTTTTCCATAACTGCAAAAGGTCGGCAGGTATCTCCTCCAGGAACCGTGATGGTCTGGCAGGGAGCAAGCCTGTACCTGAGACGCTTATAAAGGCAGGGTAACAAAAACACAAAAAATCTTTGGCCCTGGTTGCGGCTACATAAAAGAGCCTACGTTCTTCTTCTATTTCCTTGGTACGAAAGGTAGCCGCGGGCGACGGAAAGCGTCCCTCTGCCAGTGACAAGATCAAGACTGCCTTCCACTCAAGACCCTTGGCCGAGTGCATGGTGGAAAGGACCAGCCGTTCTTTTTCTTTCTCCATCTCTTCTTGGCCCGGAGGGTCCAGGGCGAGATCAGCGAGCATAGACACCGCGTCGTCGTACCGGGCTGACAATCCTCTCAGGTGCGCCAGTTCCCGCAGACGTTTGGGATAATCTTCATTATGGATTTTTTCCAGATGTGGCCGATACCAGGTCTCGAGCTGTAAAAGCAAATCCGGAAGATCCGCCGGCATGTCATGGAGTCTTTTTAATAGACTGCCGAGTCCCCTTACTGTTTCTCCCCAAGCCGCCTTGGTTTTATAGGTTGAAAGACACTCCAGGGGATCTTCGCTTTTAATCAATTGAGAGAAAATTTTTTCCACGCTCTTGAGGCCAAGACGTTCGATTAATAGGAGGATTCTGCTCCAGCTCAGCCGGTCCAGTGGGTTTATAAGAAGGCGAAGGAGAGAGAGAAGGTCTTTGATATGGGCGGCCTCAATGAGACGCAATCCTCCACGTTTGACAAAGGTTATTCCGCGGCTGCCTAATTCGGTCTCAAGGTGAAAGGAATGAAAACCAGCCCTGAAAAGTACGGCGATATCAGAGGGTTTAAACCCATCTTTTAATAATTCCTGGATACGGTCGGCAACAAATTTTGCCTGGTCCACCTCTTCCTTTGCCGTGTACAGGTATGGTGGATTTCCTCCCTTTCTCTGTGCCGTCAGTCGTTTTGTAAATTTTTCCTTGGCATTGGCAATTATGGCATTGGTACAGTCCAGGTTGGGCTGGGTGCTGCGGTAGTTCCTCTCAAGTTTTATTATCTGAGTCCTGGAAAACATATCGGGGAAGTTCATAATATTCTTGAAATTTGCCCCCCTGAAGGAATAGATGGACTGGGCATCATCTCCAACGACCATTACATTGTCATGACCGCAAGCCATAAGGTGCACGATCTCCGCCTGGGGAGCATTTGTATCCTGATACTCATCAACCATTATGTATTGGAACCGGGAACCCATGGATTCTCTGACCTGGGCATGTTCTTTCAGCACATCTCTCCACCTGAGGAGCAAGTCGTCGTAGTCCATGAGTGCGTGGACTTTTTTATATTTGCGATAGACCGGGATAAGTTTTTCCAATCCGGGCAGTTCCCCCAGGAGGTGCGGATAGCCCTGCTCAATCACCTTGGATACAGATCCTCCGCAGTTCTCTGTCTTGCTCACAATTGAAGCCAAAGTGGATTTCCGGGGAAATCGCTTTCCAGGTCCTGTGAGTTCTAATTGACGGGCCAGGAGGTGCAGGAGGTCCAGCATATCTGACCTGTCCAGTATTGTGAAGTTGTTGGGATAGCCGATCAGGTGCCCATAGCGCCTTAACATTCTATGGGCAAATCCATGGAAAGTGCCTCCTGTTACCTGCTGACACTGGGACCCTACGATCCGGGATGCCCTGGCCAGCATGGTGGCGGCAGCCTTTCTGGTAAAGGTCAGAAGCAGGATTCTGTCCGGCTTCACTCCTTCCCGGATAAGCCGGGCAACTCTGTAAACCAGAGTACGGGTTTTGCCGCTTCCTGCACCGGCTATCACCAAAACCGGGCCGTTCATGATCTTTACAGCCCTGAGCTGTTCCGGGTTGAGTTCATGCGTAAAGTCAACACATACCCCTTTGGGGTCCGGGGAGTCGGTTGGTATTTTCATAAGATTAGGGAGTGTTGAACTCAGCAACCAGAGGGAGGTCAGTGATTTCCTTAATGGTGTACTGGAGGGGAAGGGCAAAGAAAAAGTTGTTTCCAAGGTTGGTTGCTTCGTAGCCAACAACGCCGCCATGGACTTCCACGACCTTTTTCACAAAGTGTAATCCGTGACCAACACCCTGCTTATTTTCAGAACCGGTCCCGCGAAAACCCTCGTCAAAGATGCGGGAAGCCTCCTCTGAAGGGATGTGCGGCCCGGTTGTATAGACATTAAACTTGATTCCCGGCTTTTTAGGGCCGAAAAAGTCTTGTATTACCTCCTGTCCGTAGGACATAAACTTGACAGGTTCTCCGTGTTCGTTAATTACCTCCCGGCAGTATTTCTCCGCGTTGGAAAACAGGTTCGCATAGACCTGGGAAATAAGCCCTACATCCACTGCCAATGGGATATCTTCGTCAGGCATCCCGCCAAGATGATAGTCTATACGTATGCCCCTACGTTCAAGCCGTTGTTTGTAACGCTCAAGCTGTGGGTCTAAAACCTCTTTCCTGAAGCGACACATCTTGCGCCGCAGCACAAGATATCCCTTCTCAAAGTGATCCCGTCTGAGCAGGCTCTCAAGAAAAAGACTGGTGTTTTGATAGTGTTTATCAATTTCTTCATATTGCCTCAAAAGGTCTTTACACAAGTCGGCCAAGCTACCTTGTATCTGGTCCAGATGGCATGTCTCAACGCACTCTTTTCTGAACCCAACTTCTATCCTTTTTCCAAAGTCCTTTTCAATATCTTCAAGCTCCCGGATTTTTTTTCTGAGGTTGTTCAGAAAGAGCCTGTACATTATGTTGGGCACCAGGACATTGTGCTCGATGTCTGCTACAAGCGTATTGATGAACTTGATATGCTTTTCACTCTGTACTGAAATCAACTTGTAGTGCAGATTGTATCCTATCCTGTTTGCGTACTTTTCGAAAAATAGCCTGTCGCTCTCTCCAAAACGAGACAGGGGGGAAACTGCGAACAAGCCTATAATTTCCTCTGCCTGTGCTAAAGGTTTACTGGTTAACAGCCGCCGGTTACCCCTGATAGGTGATACAAACGTATCTCCTGTCACATAAGCAGACTCGCTGAGCCTGATATCCTCAGGAGGATCCATGCCGCAGACCTTCAGTCCTTTGATGGAATCGCAGGCAATAAGGAGCTTT
>DFBQ01000061.1:4736-5035 GCA_002367355.1 Deltaproteobacteria bacterium UBA3076
ACAAAGACACACACCCTGTAAAAATTCTCCAGGGTCTCGAATTCCTGGGCCAGATCGAAAAAGGCCCTAAGTGTCCTACCCTGGATGTAGGTAAAACCGTATTTTTCATAATCCTCCTGCTTCTTACGTATTCTGCCTAAGAGTGTGGCAAGTTCAGGAGGATCTGTGGGACAGTAAATTGTCATAATCCAGTGTACTGATTACTTAAGAAATGTTGAATGGTCAATGTTGAATGTTGAATTGTGGAAGAAGATTAAAAAATATTTACCTTAATTCAAAATTCAACATTCAACATTCAA
>DFBQ01000061.1:5067-10070 GCA_002367355.1 Deltaproteobacteria bacterium UBA3076
CTGTGACTTTAAGGCCGAAGTCTTCTGCCGTCTTGGCTGTGATCGGACCGATACAGGCCACCTTTGCCTGCTCAAGTATCCGGTTGCGCAGATCATCAGGAAGCAACCGGAAAAAGTTCTTAACAGTTGATGAACTCGTAAAGGTCAGAACGTCAATGGTTTCCTGTTCCAGGACCTCCAGGACTTCCGGCTTGAGGTCAGGCGCCAGGGTTACGTAAGTAGGAACCAGGGTAACCTCTGCCCCAAGCTCTGAAAGCCGCTTAGGGAGAATCTCTCTTGCCTTTTCCGCCCTTGGAATAAGGATGCGCTTTCCTGATATATCTATCTGGCTGAAAGCCTCTATCAGGCCTTCTGCCCTGAATTTGTCGGGCATGATGTCAGAAGTTAAATGCAGGGCGGAGATTGCCTTGGCAGTACCGGCACCCACAACAGCAATACGTATGTTCCCAAGGGCCCTGAGATCAAAATCCAGCCTGAAAAGACGTTCAAAGAAAAAACGTACTGCGTTGGTGCTGCTGAAAATTACCCAGTCAAATGTAGAGAGTGAGCTAATGGCCTGGTCCAGAGGTTTTAAGTCCTTTGGCAAGCGGACTTCTATTGTGGGGCACTCTAAGCAGTGCGCGCCTCTCCGTTCCAGCAATCTCACAAGATCACTGGCCTGTTCCCTGGTCCTGGTAACAAGGATCCGTTTACCCAACAGGGGTAGGCTTTCAAACCAGTTTGCCTGGTTCCGCAGGGCCACCACGTCTCCCACCACGATAATTGACGGAGGCCCAAGACCTGCTTCGTTTACCTTTTCTGCTATATTTATTAATTTTCCTGTAATTGATGTTTGAAGAGGGGTAGTTCCCCAGCGAATCACTGCCACCGGAGTATCGGGACTGCGCCCGTATTTTATGAGCCGCTCTGCGATATTGGGCAGGTTTTTCATCCCCATAAGAAAGACAAGGGTCCCTACGCCTTTGGCAAGACCTTCCCAGTCAATATCCGCCTCTTTACCGTCTAATTTGCGGTGGCCTGTGATAAAGGCTACGGAAGCGGTATGTGCCCGGTGGGTCAGGGGTATTCCGGCGTAGGCAGGAACTGCAATACCCGAGGTTACACCGGGCACCACCTCAAAATATATTCCCGCCTTGGCGAGTATCTGGGCCTCTTCGCCCCCTCGGCCAAACATAAAGGGGTCCCCTCCTTTCAGGCGGGCTACACACTTTCCTTCCAGGGCCTTTTCCACGATTATCCTGTTGATATCTTCTTGAGTCACTGTGTGTGAGCCCATCCGCTTACCAACATAGATACGTTCTGCACGAGGAGAGGCAAAGGCCAGAAGCCTCGGGCTTGCCAGGCGATCATATACAACCACCTCGGCCTCAGCCAAAAGCTCCTTGCCACGAATGGTCAAAAGGCCTGGGTCTCCAGGGCCGGCTCCTATTAAATAAACCTTTCCAGATGAAGAATCCGGCTTAATTCGCTCCATAAACTTCCCTTAATATCTCTGCGCCCCCGGCAGCCAAGACCTCTTCTCCAAGGATAGTTCCAAGAGCTTCGGGCTGATCAGCAGTTCCTTGCTTTTTCATCCTTATAATGTCTGTCCCTGCTTCGTTACCCACCATGCCTTCAAGCTCAAGACTCTCTCCCTTGAGCTGGGCAAAGGCGCCTATGGGCACCTGGCATCCACCTTCAAGCCTGAGAAGAAAGGCCCTTTCAGCCCTTACGCAGATGGATGTTTCTTCATGATGAATCGAGGCGAGAATTCGCTTGACCTCTGTATCCATGCTTCTGAATTCTATGCCAAGGGCCCCTTGGCCTACAGCAGGAAGCATTACTTCCGGTTCCAGAAGTTGAGTAATCCTTTGTCCCAGACCCAGTCTTCTGAGCCCGGCAGCCGCCAGGATAATGGCATCATACTGCCCCTCGTCAAGCTTACGAAGCCTTGTGTCGATATTCCCCCTCAGGGAGGCCGTTTCGAGATCAGGCCTCGCATTCTTAAGCTGGGCTATTCTTCGAAGACTGCTCGTGCCTACCCGGGCACCCTTATGCAATTCTTCCAGTCCGAGCCCGGCCCGGGAAATCAGGGCATCCCGCGGGTCTTCACGATCAGGGAAAATAGTGACTTCAAGCCCTTTCGGGAGTTCGGCAGGGACATCCTTCAAGCTGTGTACGGCGATATCCGCGTCTTTCCTGAGAAGGGCGTCTTCGATCTCTTTTACGAAAAGGCCTTTGCCGCCAACCTGGGCCAGTGGTACATCCAGGATCTTATCCCCTTTGGTGGTGAACTTTACAATATCTACATTGACGTCAGGCCACTGTGTCTCAATCTCTCTTTTGATCCAGTTGCTCTGTGCAAGGGCCAACACACTCTTTCTGGTCCCAAGTCGCAACTTTTTTTCGGTTCCCACATCAACCCCCGCAAGAGCTGCAGTCAGAACTTGTACAACCGTCACAGAGGCTGCTTGACTTCTTCCCTGTTCCTACAAACTTGTGGCCGCTCTTAAAGGCAAAGGCCGAAATCTTCTTTTGTGCCTCTAAGGAGCCACACTTGGGACACTTGACATCGGTTCCGGATCCAAGGACCAGTTCCTCAAAATCCTCTCCGCAGGCAGTGCACACATATTCAAAAATAGGCATTATAAATTTCCTCCATAATCAGCTATTATGCTCAGAGCTGAAAGCAGAATCGATTTTCTCTGCGCCTCTGCGCGAAATATTTCTTTGCTATCAGCTTTTTTCTTCCAGGTTATCCAGGATACTTGCGGCCAGCAAGGGAAGCATAATCTCGTGATGGCCTATGATGTTGAACCCTTGGCCGCCTTCTAAGTTAGGTCTGTGGACCACGTTGGTCAAGGGCCTGTAGTGACGAATAAAATCGAAATTGGCAGTAGTAAACTCTTTTACAGGACAACCCAGGTTGCGGACAAGTGTCAATGCCTTGAGAAAAACTTCCGGCAAGAGCACGGCAGAACCTGCATGGAGTAATACCCCTTGATCAAGCTTGGCCACAAGGCTGCAAAAAATCCTGAAGTCATGGTGGGATGCCTTGCCTGTGGCGGCACCATCAACACCCGGATGAATATGAATGATGTCAGTACCTATTGCGACGTGAACAGTCACAGGCACCCCCAATCCGGCTGCACTGGCTAAAAGGCTCTGGCCGTTGTAAGGGAATTCTGCTTCAAGCAGGGCATGTCCTACGGTTTCGCCAAGGCCCTTACCATTTTGGGCAGCTTTGCATATGGCCTGATTAAGAAACTCGCCTGTTTCCCTGGCTGCCCCGAATTGCCCTTCACCAAGAACTGACGCCACGTCCTCAGAAGTCTTGCCGGCCATGGCTATCTCTGAGTCATGAATAATTCCCGCCCCATTCAATGCAATGCCTGAAAGAATCCCGCGCTCCATGAGTTTTATCAGTATGGGATTCAACCCCACCTTTATTACATGGGCACCCATGGCTAACAAGACCATACGTCCATTACGTACCGCAGTGCAAACCGCCTGGACCACGGCCTTAAAGTCCTTTGCAGCCAACTGGTTGGGGAGTAGCTCCAGGAAATTCTTTAACTTGAGGCCGGAAGAGACCGGTCGTGCAAAGTCAGAGACCGTAACCTTACTGGGACGATCATAGAGTGAATAGGTCTTGAGGCCGGATAGATCTATTGGTTCAGGATAGCTCATGTCTAAATTATACTGAACTAAAAATTTGCCGTTCCACAAGGTCGCATAACAGATGCCCAAAAAAGATATGGACCTCCTGAATCCGAGGGGTATCAGATGATGCCGCACATATGACCAAATCAGAACACTGATCCATCTTTCCGCCATTTCCCCCGGTAATACCCACGGTCTTTGCCCCTATTTCCTTGGCAACGGAGAGGGCTTTTAGCACATTAGGTGAATTTCCGCTGGTGCTGATTCCCAGGACCACATCCTTCGGTCCGGCAAGGGCCTGGACCTGTTTGGAAAATACCTGGCTAAAGTCGTAGTCGTTTGATATCGCAGTAAGGATAGATGTATCTGTGGTAAGGGCGATGGCAGGGAGTGGTTTCCTCTCCAGGCGGAAACGGTTTACAAACTCTGCTGCTATATGTTGGGCATCAGCAGCACTTCCCCCATTTCCGAAGAGGATAATCTTACCATTGTTTTCAAAGGCCCTGCAGGTCCATTGCGAAAGCTCAATGAGCTTTTGGCCGCACGACTCAAGGCTTTCCCTGTAGGCAGTTGTGGCGTCCTTAAGGGCATTTTCAAAAAAGACATTGTAATTCATCCCAATAAATAAATACCGGAATCCATGATTGTCAACCTTGGCTTTATGTTGGTTGTTACCGATTCCCGCCATGGAGTGAAGAGGCTGCCTAGACATCTGATCCTTACAGAGTCCGAGCGCCAGAGCTTGTCTGAAAGTATTTGACAACAACTATCACTAACTATAAATTAATTTGTTATTTGAGATACTTGGGCTAATGTCCACTTCCCAAAGAGCCTTAATATATAGGAAAAAACAGTAATGGCAGAGCCTTTGGCGGATCAGGTCATAGGTCAGATTAAACATGCAACCGAGCTTTATCACCGGCTCATGCTGGTCGTGGCTCCGGCAGGAGCAGGGAAAACCACCGCGCTCAAAGAAGTGCAAGAACGTGCTGGCGTACCGCTGATCAACGTCAACCTGGAGTTATCACGCCGGATGCTCGATCTTACTGAACGTCAGCGAGCGTTACGGCTTCCCCGGCTGCTGATGGATATTGTAAATGATGCTGCAGGTGACGTGGTATTGCTCGACAACATAGAGATTCTTTTTGACGTATCCCTGAAACAGGACCCTCTCCGGCTTCTCCAGGGACTTTCTCGTAACAAGACAGTGGTTGCTGCCTGGAATGGTTCCATTGATAGCGACCACATGACCTATGCCGTACCGGACCATCCGGAGTACCGTCGCTACGTGGTCCGTGATTTTCTGGTAATCTATCCGGCAGTCGTGCTATGAAGACAAGTAACGGAACCGCGAATGAACG
>DFBQ01000183.1 GCA_002367355.1 Deltaproteobacteria bacterium UBA3076
GTGGGGTGGGCTGGTTAACAGGCTTGCCCCCGCTCCCTATACGCCCGTCTTCTGATGAAGCTTGTCGGATATCCGCTGGACCTTGCCGGATTTTACCATGGACGCGGCCTCGTCTGCAAAGCGCATAGCTCCTGAAATATTGCCATCTTTAAGATAGCCCTTGACCCTCTTTTCAATACGGGCTGTGGCACGATCTTCCTTAATATGGAAGGCCGGTGCTGTTATGAGCTTTTTGGATTCACGGCTCCCGCAATCAGGGCACGGTGAAGGGTCTTCACCCATGCCAACCATTACTTCAAAAATCGCTCCGCAATTGGCGCATTCATAATCATATATCGGCATAGAACTATTCCTGATTTCCTTTACAACTTTCGCAGAAAACACATCTTTTCAAGATCAGCCTTGAATGTATCATCATTTGAAAATTTTTTCAGGAATCCGTCAATTTTTATCCCCAATTATGCAGTTGCCGAAGTCATAATGCTCCCTGATCCAGGTCTGGTACTCTCCGCTCTTGACCCGGCCGATCCATTCCTGATTATCAAGATACCATTTGATAGTTTTATAGATCCCTGTTTCAAGAGACTCCTCAGGAACCCAGCCCAACTCCCTTTTCAATTTAGTGGAATCTATGGCATATCTGCGGTCATGACCAGGCCGATCCCTGACAAATGTTATCAATTCCCTTCTTGACTTGCTGTCTTTCGGTTTCTGAAGGCCATCTAAGATGTCACAAATCATCTCTACAAGGTTGATATTCTCCACCTCGTTGTTGCCACCAATGTTGTACATATTGCCCCTTTTCCCATTTTTAATTAATTCCCAAATGGCAACACAATGATCCCTGACATAGAGCCAATCTCTGACATATCTGCCATCTCCGTAAACCGGCAGGGGTTTTCCTTCCAGGGCATTGAGGATAATTAACGGAATCAGTTTTTCGGGAAATTGATATGGACCATAATTATTTGAACAATTGGAGATGATAATGGGCAAACCATAGGTCTTGTAATAGGCCCTCACCAAATGGTCTGAAGCAGCTTTTGAGGCGGAATAAGGGCTATTGGGTCTGTAGGGGGTCTCCTCTGTGAAAAACCCCTCCTTTCCCAGGCTCCCGAACACCTCGTCAGTGCTGATATGGTAAAAAAGCTGTAGCCGGTCCTGGTTTGATTTCGCCGACTCCAACAAATTGAAGGTGCCTACGATATTGGTCTGGATAAATGCATCAGGGCTGACAATTGACCTGTCAACATGGGATTCTGCAGCAAAATGGCAGACAGTATCTATCTCATAATCATTAAATATTCTTGCAATGCCATCACGGTCGCATATATCGGCTTTTACAAAAATATATCGGTCAGGAAACACTCTCTTAATATCAAACAAGTTCTCAGGATTTCCTGCATATGTCAGCTTGTCCACATTAATCACCCGCCCGGAAAAGTCTGATTCTTTCAACAGATACCTGATAAAATTTGTTCCGATGAAACCGCACCCTCCTGTCACCAACATATTTTTCATGGTCTTGACTTCATTGCCTCGTTTAGCAGTTGTTCCTGAAAATCGGAAACGAATTGATCCACATCATGGGACCAATCTATCATCATATTGATGTCTGCCTTTTTCAGCCGCTTGTTTTCCAGTATTGAATTTCTCGGTCTTATTGCCGGAGTAAGATACTCCTCACTCGTGCACGGGATTAATGAATGCGGCACTCCTATTTTTCCAAGAAAATGACCGGCCAATTCATACCATGTACAATGTCCTTCAGCAGTGGCATGATAGGTTCCCCGACCGTTCTTTTCTATAAGTTCGGCGATCTGAAGTGCCAGCCGGTAAGACCACGTAGGCGAACCAAACTGGTCGTTCACGACCTTCACCTTTTTA
Organism: Deltaproteobacteria bacterium UBA3076; assembly: GCA_002367355.1. Taxonomy (GTDB): domain Bacteria; phylum Desulfobacterota; class Dissulfuribacteria; order Dissulfuribacterales; family UBA3076; genus UBA3076. The sequence goes on from DFBQ01000183.1 coordinate 1,888, forward strand.
TCAGGATTTCCAAGGACTATCTTGAGGATAGTCTTAAAAAAGTTCCGGCCATGGATGCCATACAACCAGGCTGTCCGCAATATTATGTATTGGTCGGTTGTCTGCATCACAGCCACCTCACCTTCAAGCTTGGTCCTGCCATAATAGGAAAGAGGATTCGGCTCATCGTCTTCCACATAGGGCTCCGGCGGCTTTTTCCGGCCGTCAAAAACATAATCAGAAGAGATATGGATCAATAGACCGCCAGATTTTGTGACCCGGGATGCCAGATTTTTCGGCCCTTCAACATTGACCTTCCAGGCCGGTTCCCTTTCTGTCTCACAGGCATCCACTGCCGTATATGCAGCGCAGTTGAGTATGATGTCGGGGACGTACTTTCCTATCACCTTATCCACATCTGAGGAACTAGTGATATCCAGTTCATTTAAGGTTAAGGCAAAGACTTCGTGCGCTTCTTGAAGAACCTGTACGCAATCACTGCCCAATTGCCCGTCACCGCCACATATCAGTATTTTCATGTCAAAAACTTTTTGCAGCAGTAAAACTATTATCAAATATTTCAAAAATACGATGTAAGCGGGTAATTTCAAAAATAGATCGCACCGGATCCTGAAGCGACGCTATCTTTATGTCACCACCCCGCTTATTTACTGAACGAAGGGAGGCAACAAGACTACCCAATCCCGAGCTGTCTATAAAATCTATCGCACTCATATCTATAACAAGATTGACTCGCTTTTCTTTGGCCAATGACCCGATTTTCTCTTTAAAATCCTTGGCCGAAGAGACGTCCAGTCTTCCAGTCAGATTTAATACTTCAACACCATCGATCTTTTCCTCCAATATTTCCATTGTAACCCCCTTTGGAATTAATGATTCCGCTGAAAAAACCCAATCTGCGACGCACAATAAATGTTAAATTTTGAATTTTGAATTTTGAATTAAGGTATATGTCTTTTAAATCTTTTTCCACAATTTAGCATTCAGCATTCACAATTCAGCATTGTCTATAATATATGCTTCCTTTTTTCAGCCAGAAAATCCATAAAAAAGACAATTAAGAAGCCGAGAACAGCCAGACAAAGGGCCTGCATCACTTCTGCGCTCCATTGAGACGGCAAAATATTGACCTGGGCTGTAACAATCACATTCCCATGCGTGTCTGTCATGCTCTGTAAGGATTGTTTCCAGGGCCAGACCTTTCTCAATGAACCCAACATAAAGCCGGTTAATATGGCAATAGTAAAATTGTAGTATCTATTTAAAAGCCAGCTAAGAAAACGAACGAATGAAATTAATCCTACCCCGGCTCCGGCAGCCACTATGATAAGTGTTAAAAAATCACGGCTATTTACGGCTTCAAGCACATAATGATATTTACCCAGAAGTACGAGGATAAAGGCCCCGGATATTCCGGGGAGGATCATTGCACATATGGCAATGGCCCCACTCATAAATAAAAACCATGGAGTATTCGGTGTAAATGCGGGTACCATACCAACCAGAAAATAGGTACAGGCCGCTCCCAATCCCACCCAGGCGAAAATGGATGGAGTCCATTTTTCAAGATACTGGCTTACGGTAAATAAAGAGGCAACTATCAGACCAAAAAAAAAGGACCATATGAGTATCGGCCGGTTCTGAAGAAGCCAGCTCAGAATCCTGGCAAGACTGAAAATGGCCATAAAAATACCGATGCCGACTGCCATAAGAAATCGCCATGAGACACGATCCAGGGCATCACTTAATTTCAAAGAAAAAAGCAATTTAAAAAAAACCAGATCAAAAGACCTGATGGACTCGATCAACTCCTTATAAATTCCAAGGATGAATGCCATGGTTCCGCCCGAAACCCCCGGAACCACATCTGAAGCGCCCATGCAAAAGCCCTTTAGTGCTAATCCAAGGTAAGCTTTGAATGAACGATGAGATCGAGTAGGGCCTTTCATAACAGCTTCATTTTTTGAACCGCTAATGGACGCGAATTGACGCGAATAAAGCACATTCACATTAGCGTTTATTAGCGTTTATTCGTGGTTTTTTTTATTGAAAATCAGGAAAAATCCGAACCGATTTCAAATCCAATTTTTTTATCAT
>DFBQ01000217.1 GCA_002367355.1 Deltaproteobacteria bacterium UBA3076
TAACGGTTTTGATGCCTTTGAGTGGTTTCCCGACAAAAAGGAATCAGGGGCAGGCTGGGCAGAAAGCGACATATCTAAAGATCAACGCGCTTTTATTAAGAAAACCGCCCTTGCCCATGACATTCGTCTCTCGGTCCATGCTCCCTGGCAGGCAAATCCTTTAAGGCCGGAAAGTCGTGACATCTTCCTCAAAGATATTGAGTTTGCACAGGATATAGGCGCATCGCTCATCAATATACACCTTTATACTGATGAGGGGATTGCCTCCTATGCCCGGGCCATTATTCCCCTGATAAAAGATCTGGCAAAGGCCGGGATCAAGCTATCTATAGAAAACACACCCATCACCTGGCCGCAGGATTTTAATGAGTTGTTCAGACAGCTTCCAGACCTCAACTCAACAGATATGGCCCATGTGGGAATGTGCCTGGATCTGGGACACGCCAACCTGTGCGAGGCAACCCTCAATGACTACCTTAAGTTCATTGACCTGCTCGATTCCAGTGTCCCTATCATCCATATTCACCTGCATGAAAACTATGGAGACTATGACAGCCACCTGCCTCTGTTCACCGGTCCTGCAGGAAAAAATGACTCAGGCATAAAGGGGTTTATAGAGCGGATGGAAAGACGTAACTTTTCAGGCTGCGCCATCTTCGAGCAGTGGCCGGAACCACCTGGTCTGCTTAATGACGCCCGCAACAGGCTGCTCAAGATAATCAGTATTTCAGAAAGACCTGCTGTTGAACCTGACATGGCCCCTGGAAATGATCTTGTTAATATGATTGCAGGGGCGGACCGGAAATGCCGAAGCTGGAGGGAAAAACTTGGCTGGATTGATCACTTGCTCTCTGATGACACATTTGAGCTTAACACAGAGCAACTCATTTACCTGGCGATCTATCTCCGTTTCATTGGGACAGGTGAAATACCCTGTACTGAGGATGGGCGGCACTTTCGTCCGTCTCATCATGCAAGGATGGCGCATCACATACAGGACCGTCTGTCCAAAATTACTACCCAGGAAAATGTATTTATTATCAGGAGAATCTATCCATGGCTTCCATCCTTTACCAGCAGTTTTACCAGGAAGGAACCGCTCACACGAATACGGGATATTGCTCACAGAAACGATATCCCCAAGGAACTCAAGAATGAGATCAAGAATACGCTCCAGAACAAGCTGCACCGGTGCGCCGGCCCTGAGGACCTTGCCACCTCGGCGGCCCTGCTTAAAAGGATAACAGCCCCGGATGCCGGTTCTTCACCTGATTTCGTAAAGGAGTTCAAGGAATTCCACAAGGAACTCAAGGAGTTTTTCAATGCCCGCTCCTTAGAGGAACAACTTGAAGCAATGCTCAAAGAGGGCAGTGCTCATAATTCCCATACGCTCGAATTAATTCACAAGTTCCTTAAAGCCAAAGAAAAAGCACGTACACCCGATGAACTGGTGACTAGTTTCGAACTCTTGACAATGCTTCGCAGTCAATTCAGTGAAAAACTTAAAAGGGAAGCCGGCTCCAAGGGACAAAAGCTCCAGATGACGGACATCGGGCTGGAGGACTTTTCTTTTGTGCTCTTGAGCCAATTGATCAACTTCTTTGATGCCCTGGGGAAAGAGATAAATTGGTCGCTGGCCCTGCGCTGCCTGGAGCTTGCAATTGAAAACTTGCGTCTCAGCGGCTTTGATACCAAAGAATGCCAGGCAATAGAATCCGAGCTGGAGGCCTGGCGCCGGGATTTCAGACCTCAAGACCGTGAGCATCTTATTCGGCTCAAGGCCACAATTGATCGATGCAGACGGCTGGCAGAAGTCTATTGTAACAGAATTCTGGCCCTGTTTCCAGAAAAGGTTGAAAGGCTGGGACAGGCTCTGGGTGTGGACAGACACAAGATAAAGATCTTCTGTGAGAAGGATATTCGAAGCCACCTGGTCTTCCAGGTCTCAAAACTTATTGCGCTCCTTTTAAAAGGCATCCGGAGGCTCGCTGCCTTGCCTCCATGGGATGTGATCGTACCGGGTAAGACCTCCGGCCGCCTAGTAGAGGCCGCATGTATTGATGATTTACCAGGTCCTTTTGACAAAGCGATCGTACTTCTTATGGAAAAGGTAGAGGGTGATGAGGATATCCCCGCAGGGGTGGCCGGCCTGATTGTTGCCCATGAGACACCCCTTCTTTCACACCTTGCAGTTCGGGCCAGACAGGAGGAAATCGTATTTATTGTGTGTGAAGATTCAGATCGTTATGCAGAATTAAAAAATTCCCTTGGAAAACAGCTCGTCCTGGATGTCTCTGCTGAAAAAGTGAATCTGGAATTTTCCTCCGGCCCTGAGCAGGAAGGAGTGACCGAGAAAGAAAGGGATGTTCGGCAGGAACGAGCCTGGGTACCTGATGTGCTTTTGTCCTCTGATCGCAAATTGTTACCGTTGGATCAGGTGAGACCGGCAAATGGAGGCAGCAAGGCAGATGCAGCAAGGCGCCTTGAAGAGCTGTCGCAAATTGAGAAAGCAGGCTTTGTGACATCCCCTGGAGTTGTAGTTCCTTTTGGTGTCATGGAAGAGTCACTAAATAAGGCATCGAGCCTTGAACAAGAGTACCGGATATTGGTCAGCCGCTTGAATGAACTACCACAAAGCGATTTCTTCGAGGCCTTGAGGAAATTACAAAGTATTATCAGGCAGCTTGACGTACCCGATGAGATCGTCTCGGGTGTGATGGAAAAATTTCCACGAAATGAACGGCTGATGGTACGTTCCAGTGCAAACTGTGAGGATATGGAAGGCCTGTCAGGAGCCGGGCTTTACGATTCACTTGCCAATGTGTCGCCACCTGAGGTGGCTCAGGCAGTGAGCAGGGTCTGGTCATCACTATGGACCAGGCGCGCGGCATTGAGCAGGAGAAAGCTCGGTATCCCTCATGATAGGGCCCACATGGCTGTGCTCATCCAGCAGATGGTCGTCCCGGAAATTTCATTCGTTATGCATACTGTCAATCCTGTAGCTCAACACCAGGATGAGGTTTATGTGGAACTGGCAGCAGGTCTGGGTGAAGCGTTGACTTCCGGTAAAATCCCCGGTGTTCCTTATCGAATGGTCTGCAATAAGTATACAGAAAGTGTATGCATGTTGGCCTTTGCGAGTTTCAGTTATGCAATATGGCCCGGCCCTTCAGGGAATCTTATTCAAAAAACAGTGGATTATTCCAGGATAGGGCTGTCAAAAGATAAAGCTTTTAGAAATCGCTTGGGTGGCCGCCTGGGGGCAATCGGCCGATTTGTGGAAGATTCGGTGGGAATACCTCAGGATATTGAGGGACTTGTCTTGGAAGACAAGATCTATCTGGTTCAATCGCGTCCGCAGCAAGGTGTGTTTTAAAAATGTCAGGCATAAAGAACAATGATTTTTCCCAGTGCCCGCCGTTGCTGGCAATTTTTCAGAAAAGGATTGATGGTGATGACGCCCTTCTGCATCTGGCCAATCTGCGTTTTAAAGAAACAGGTCTTGGAACCGAATTTTATGCAGTAACACCAAAGGAGCTTGACCGGCTTTTGAAATTCAAGCCCAAGCATGAAACCCCTGCAGTGGCTCATTTGCGCAGAGATATCAATCTGTTTGAGGAACAAGGCCGCAACCTGGTCATGGATTTTGCCCTAAAATTCAAAGACCGGATCTTTGGGCTGGTCATCCATGATCAAACCGAAATCACAACCCGCTTTGACGATTATGTGGCCGCATTGCACGAGATAGAATCAAGATCGAAAAAGGTCCCGGGAAGCCCTTATCTTTTTGTAGAATATGCCGCAGGCCTGGAACCGGATTTCTTTATTGAGATATTGAAGGCGATACAAGATCTTGAACATGTGAGCGCCTGTATTGATATAGGCCATGTCGGCATATGGCAAGCAAGATCTGCCTATTCACGCGCCCATCCGGGGAAGGATGTGTGTAGCATCACGCCGAATGATCCTGAACTGCCGGAGGTGGTCAGAGATGTCCAAAAAGCGGTTGATTCCGGATTAGACGCAGTGCTTCATGTAATTCAGGCCCTTGGCCGCTTAGAAAAACCATTGCATTTTCATTTGCATGACGGACATCCACTTTCCACCATTAGTCCCTTTGGGGTCTCTGACCACCTGAGTTTTCTGGTTGAAATTCCCATACCTTTTGAATACAAAGGCAGAAGATCTCTTGATCCGATGTTTGGACCTTCAGGTCTTTCAAGGATAGTTACTGAATCAATGCAGTTGCCGGGTCCGGATCGAGTTTCTTTTACACTTGAGATTCATCCAGCAGAAGGAAGGCTTCCTCTTGCTAATGCTGATTACCTGTTTAATCACTGGAGAGACAAAACAAATGCAGAAAGGATGAACTATTGGTTGTCGATTCTTGCTCAAAATCATAAACTGCTATTTGATATAGCCGCAAAAAGGATAGCGCTGTGAAAAAACCTGAAAAGATGATCATCTATAACCTGTTTCCCCTGTTGGCCGGAAAGTTCACAGACTGGGAAAGGCATTTATTGAGGGCGTCTGAAATGGGCTTCAACTGGGTCTTTGTTAATCCCGTTCAGCGTCCAGGTAAGTCAGGCAGCCTTTACTCAATAGCGGATTATTATGATTTCAACCCTGTCTTAGTTGATCAAAAGAGTAAAAAAGGACCCCAGGAACAGGCAAAAGAGGCTATCAAGACCGCAAAAAAACTAGGTCTCAATGCGATGGTTGACCTGGTAATCAACCATTGTTCTGTAGATTCGGATCTGATTAAATCACATCCTGAATGGTTTCTGTGGGAGTCTGATGGTCATGTGGCCCATCCCTTCTGTGACGAAGACGGAAAAAAGGTGGTCTGGAAGGATCTGGCAAAGTTCGATCATAGAGATGCAAGGGATAAAGAAGGGCTCTTTCAATATTTTCTCAATATAGTGAAATTCTTGATTGAATTGGGTTTTACCGGATTTCGCTGTGACGCCGCCTATCAGGTTCCCAAAAGGCTATGGGAAAGACTCATTAAGGAGATAAAGAAAGAGCATCCTGCTGCGGTCTTTTTTGCAGAGACACTCGGATGTCCATCAGACCAGACCAGAAGGACCGCCAGTGCCGGTTTTGATTATATATTCAATAGTTCCAAATGGTGGGATTTCAACAGCCCGTGGTTGATGGCACAATATGCCCTTACGCGAGAAGTCGTCCCTTCTATTAGCTTCCCTGAAAGCCACGATACTGTGAGACTATGCGAGGAACTTCATGGCAACATACAAGGGCTTAAACAACGCTATCTGTTTTCAGCGCTGTTTTCAGCAGGTGTCATGATGCCCATGGGATTTGAATTCGGTTTTTGTAAAAAGTGTCATGTGGTGAAAACCAGACCGGAAGATTGGGAAGAAACTGACATTGATCTGACTTCTTTCATTACTGAGGTCAACAAGTTGAAGTCAAATCAAGCAATCTTTCAGGAAGAAGCCCCTACAGAGATATTGTATGCCGGCAATCCAAATATCCTGCTCATGTGGAAGGCATCCATCAATGATCAAGAAGAGGCCTTGCTGATTCTTAACAAGGATATTTATAATAAACAGCATTTTTATGAGGAAAGCCTGCAGGAATTTGTCCAGGCAGGGGCCCCGCTCAGAGATCTCTCTCCAGAATACCCAATGGAGTATATCCCCGTGCCGTTTTCATACGATCTCCGGCCGGGACAAGGGATCGTACTGATCACTTCAAGAGATTGTAAGCGTTCACATGGCACCGCATCTGCTTTGTTGTCGGACACTTGAAGTACAGGAAGTACGTCTGTGTACTCTCCGCCTCGCATCTGCAGCACCATGTGAACGCTTACAGTTCAATGAGTTGCGGTAAAACGGGCATTGTAATCCCGTGAACGGTCACTAAATTGGCAACCTCCCCCACATTCAAGGATATTTATGAATACTGACCTACCATTTATTACTAACGAAGAAAATCAAAGCCTAAAAGACAGATTTGAAATCCTTATTAAACTCAAGTTTTCGAAAAATAGTTCCTGTAAAAATCGGCAGATGGCCTATTTTTTGCTAAGCGGCTTTTTTCATAGGAGCAGCAACATCCCCATTAATAACAACTAACTCTTTGTGTTTCTTACGATTGCGGTTCATGTTAGCCCTGCTGAATTCAACCAGTTTGTTAACCTGAAGTTCCCATAGAATTTTCC
>DFBQ01000083.1:0-2004 GCA_002367355.1 Deltaproteobacteria bacterium UBA3076
CCTCTCGCAACGCTCAAACGCCCTAAGTTTCGTCCCTAAAAGGTAACTTCTCAATAAGTCTGGGTAACAGCCACTGGATTCCCGCCTTCGCCTGTCTGCGTGCGACGCACAGGCGGGGATGACGATTGGGTGTGAGCGCCTGTCATTCCCGCGAAGGCGGGAATCCAGTGACTGTTGCCCGGACTTATTGAGAAGTTACAAACATTGCTAATATATCAACGGTTTAACAAAAAGGTATAAAGGGTAAAAAATGTCAATATTTAATATTGGCATAACCACCTGTAAAACAACGAATAATTGACAAAAAGGGGATAATTTATCACACCAGTTCCGGTTGACCCAAAATTTCATGATCACTTCACTCATGCTACATGGCTTGATTATACCTAAGTTGAGCGATTAGCTGTTAGCCATTAGCGTTTAGCTTTGAAAAATCGTTGTGGGAAAGCATAAGATCCCTGTTCAAATGTTTTCAGTTTAAATCGATGGAAATGTTATACAAGGCCCTGCTCTATGGCTTCAAGGTTGAACCTCCAGTCATCCTGTTCGATACCTCCTAATACAACTCTTTGCACTCTGACATTCAGAGCACTATTAGTAGTAAGGGACTTCACTGAAATAAAACTACCCGTTTCTACAGAAAGACCACAGTATCGACGGGCGGGTCTCATTTGTGTTGGGTAGAATATTATTAGTGAACTCCCTAAGAGGCTATGTCCAGACTTAAGAAAGACAGGAAACTCCTCGATGAGGTCCTGGATGTCATGAGGCTGCATCACTACTCGATCCATACGGAACGAACGCACTGTGGCTGGATCAAACGGTATATACAGTACCACCTCACTTCGAAAGAGACGCGCTTTGGATACAACTTCTATGAATTGATTTCTCTGACGAGCCGAGGCTCAAGGATTTCTGACGGACGAGGACGTTTTCAAGGCCATTTCGTGAAGATAATCCCTGACAGCCAACGTCGTTATCACTGGCGGGCTATAAGGGCTGCCCCCAAAAGCCCCAGTTGGGGAGATGTAACCACATAAGTCGGGATGTGTTTCAATACCTTTTCCATGCGGCCTTTGGCCTCAAAGGCCTGTCTGAAGCCGCCTTCACTGAGTATTGGGAGTATTTTTAGAGCAATTCCTCCAGCTATATACACACCGCCTGTGGTAAGGCACTTAAGAGCGAGATTCCCAGCCTCTGCTCCGTATATGCTGCAGAACATTCTGACGACCTGTCGGCACAACTCGTCTGTCCCTTGCAGGGCATGCCTGGTGATGAGAGCTGCCTGGTCTTTTTCCTTTACTGATTGCCTGGAAAATACGCTTTCTTTGGAATTTTGCTCTTCCAGTAAGAATTTGTAAATATTGACCAACCCCGGCCCTGAGAGAATTCTTTCTACACTGACATGGAGGAATTTTTTCATCAGGTATCTTAACAGGCGCATCTCTTCTTCGTTTCTTGGCGCAAAGTCCACATGTCCACCCTCTGAGGGCAAGACTCTGTAGCCTTTATTGCGGGGTGCCAGTATGGCCTGGCCAAGCCCTGTGCCGGCGCCCAGTATGGCCTTGGGACCGTTTGGCATTGGCTTTCCCCCACCGATTTTGACCAGTTGGTCTTTATGTAAGACAGTAATACCCCATGCAGCGGCCTCAAAATCATTTATAAGGTAAAGGGCTTCCAGGCCGAAGCGCTTTTTCAGATCGTGACCGTCAATAATCCATGGAATATTCGTGGCCTCAACCCTGCTTCCCTCCACTACCCCGGCAACAGCCAGGCAGGCATATTGGGGGATTTGTCCAGGCATGTCTTTTACAAAAGCCGCAAAGACATTTTCGAATTTATTAAAATCCCTTGACGGATAGTGCTTCTCAAAAAGGATTTTATCTCCTTCAATAATGGCAAAGCGGGCATTAGTGCCCCCGATGTCTCCTGCAATGACCTTCACTGTTTATTGTCCTTTCTTGAACCTGAATTGAGCGCTTAGCTGTTAGCCATTAGCGTTTA
>DFBQ01000083.1:2026-7201 GCA_002367355.1 Deltaproteobacteria bacterium UBA3076
AACGGGTGAAAGTTTGTAATAGCAGAACGTCCTGTAATCATTAAACTAATAGCTAACCGCTTAATTTAGGTTAATTCAACATTCAACATTTAGCATTCAACATTTATTGTACGTCGCGGTTCCCCTTATAGCCCTTGAAAGATCCCTTGTAAGCATCAGGACACGGATAGAGAGCTCGCGAGACAGGAGACCTGTGCCACAACTTGGAGTGATGAGCGCCTGTCTCTTCACCATTTCCGGATCTGCGCCTAACTGTTTTACCTGCTTGTCCCACAGAGTCTTTAGACTTGAAACATCTTCTTTTTTCAGGTCTTCTTCGTTTAATGTAGGAACAAGGCCCCAGGCGATTATCTTTCCTTTTTTCAGGAAATCCGACAGTTGTTCCTTATACAGGACTATGCGGTCAAAAAAGCCATAGGCATCGAAACTCAGGATATCCACCGGAGTTTCCAGGATCACGGACCAATCCGTGTTTGCGCATACGTGAATACCTGGGATACCGCCTGCCTGTTGTACCGTATCAATTACCTCGGTCAGGTCAGAAATTACATCTTGCTTTGTGATGCCGACCATGGCAGAGGACCCGAATCCGGCAAGCGCAGGCTCATCCAGGAACAGGATTACCTCATGGCCCAGGGCCTTCATTTCTTCTACCTGGTATCTGGCCCTGAGGGCGATGGCCTTGACTATCACTTCACGGAGTTGAGGATTGAAGAAAGCCAGGCGACCGGACTTGTCCTTAAGGCCGCTCAGCATGGTAAAGGGACCTGTGATCTGGCCTTTGAGGGCTATGGGCCTGGAGCCGACCTGTGGAATCGCTTCAAGAAATGCCTTGAAACCGCGTCCGGTTTTGTCGGAAAAGGCAAAGATGGATTGTTTCAGTGAGAGTCCTGCCTCAGTGACCCCCAGGTACTGTTCATAGAAGGAGAGGAGTTCCTGCTCAAAGGCCGGATCTTCTGTGTCAAAATGGAGGGAATCTCCCTCTCCACGTATTCCGGGAAGACCCTCAGTAAACTGGGAAAGGAGCCTTTCCTCCGGATACCCCGGTAGCTGGGCCCAAAGCGGAATTTCAGGCATATACTCCAGGATAAGCCCGGTGGCTTCCTGGTGGTCCGAGAGGGGCAGACTTCCAATCAGTGTTGGTAGTGCATTGGGTTTAAGGGTCATTTTGTTCCTCACACCTCAGTTGAGCGGTTAGCTATTAGCCATTAGGGTTTAGCTTTAAAAAATCAAGGCATTACATTAATTAGAAATAACACCCAACGGGTTCACCCTGTCGAACCCCCAAAGGGGGCAGCGAAGNNGCGAAGCTGCATTCAACAGGGTAACTGCTTGTAATAGCAAAACATCCTGTAATCATTAAACTAATAGCTAACTGCTAAAGGCTAATCGCTCAACTTAGATCATAGGTATTTAATTTTATACTGTTCCAAGTGAAACTCAGGTTTTGAAACAATGGTGATTTCCCTCTCAAGGGACTTTTCCAATAGTTCCACATTATGAGCTTCTTCCTTAAAGAGCATTTCTCCTATCTTGGGATGGACAAGGACATGTATTCCGGTGCTGTCATCATGTATTGTCTCTCGCTGTATCCGGCGGAAGATTTCGTAACACAGGGTCCTTTTGGATTTGAGTTCCCCTGCCCCGTCACAGTAAAAGCATGGTTCGCAGAGTACGTGGTGCAGGTTCTCCCTGTTTCGCTTTCTGGTCATCTGGATGAGGCCGACCTCTGATATTCGCAGGATGTTGGTCTTGCTCCTGTCCTTTTTAATGGCCTCTTTGAGGGTCTTAAACACATCTTCTCTGTTTGCGGCATTTTCCATATCTATAAAGTCGATTATGATCAGACCGCCCATGTTTCTGAGGCGGAGCTGATAGGCGATCTCCTTGGCCGCTTCAAGGTTTGTCTTAAGAATAGTGTCCTCCAGGTGACGTTTTCCTACGTATTTTCCTGTGTTGACGTCTATGGCTATGAGTGCCTCAGTGGTCTCTATGAGTATGTATCCGCCAGATTTCAGCCACACCTTTTTACGAAGGGCCTTTGACAATTCTACTTCCATGCCAAAGGCATCAAAGATAGGCATTGACTGCTCGTAGAGTTCAACACTGGGCCGGAGGTGAAGGGCAAAGGTCTCAATAAAGGCCAGAATACGCTCATAGGCGGGCTTTGAGTCAACCACCAGCCGTTGTACATCGCACGTAAACAGGTCCCGTACTACCCTGAGTGTGATATCCAGGTCTTCATAGACAAGACTCGGGCAGTGAAGGCTTTCAGCCCTTTTTTGGATATTTGTCCAGAGGTGAAGGAGAAATTCCATCTCGGCCTGGATGTTTTCCGCAGTAGCGCCTTCACTTGCTGTTCTCGCTATAAATCCGAAACCATTTGGACGCAGTGAATCTATTATCTCTTTTAGACGTTTACGCTCAGACTCGTCTTCGATCCGTCGAGAGATCCCCATGTGGTTCATAGTCGGCATGAGCACCAGGTGTCTTCCTGGGAGTGAGATGTGGGAAGTGACCCTGGCGCCCTTGCTTCCCAGGGGATCTTTGGCTACCCGGACCAGGATTTCCTGACCTTCGTGAAGCAGGTCTTCTATCCTGAAAGATGGCGGGGTGTAGTGCAGGGGGTGTTCTTCCTCAGCGGTAAAATGTGCTAAATAATTTTCCTCGTCCTCGCTCCTGCCAAGCATCAATTCAAACTCGGAAAGGTGGTCGTAGACATCCGTCACATATAAAAAGGCCGTGCGTTCGAGCCCAATGTTTACAAAGGCGGCCTGCATCCCGGGAAGTACTCTTACAACACGTCCTTTGTAAATATTTCCCACATACCCACGCTCGGCTACCCGCTCTACGTGGAATTCCACAGCAGAACCGTTTTCCAATAAGGCGACTCTTGTTTCCCAGGGAGTGACGTTGATGATGAGTTCGGCATGCATGAGACTATTCGTACTTGCGGACAAGAATGTGCCTGCGTCCCATGTTGTCTGTGGGGCTCACCACCCCGGCATACTCCATCTGTTCTATCATTCTGGCTGCCCGGTTGTAGCCCACACGCAGTCTGCGCTGGAGCATGGATATAGACGCCTGGCCGGTCTGGGTGACGATCTCAACGGCCTCGTCATATTTATCGTCAACCGACTCCCCGCCCGGACCTGATGTCTCAGAATCCTCTTCTCCGGGTATGGGTTCAATCACCGTCTGATCATAATCGGGCTCACCCTGGGCCTTAAGGAACTCCACCACCCGGACTATTTCCTTTTCAGATACATAGGCCCCGTGGATGCGCTCCAGGGCGGAAGACCCTGGAGGCAGAAAGAGCATGTCTCCCATTCCAAGGAGCCTTTCAGCTCCCATAACGTCCAGTATGGTCCGGGAATCCACTTTGGATGAGACCTTAAAGGAAATCCGGGCAGGGAAGTTTGCTTTGATAAGGCCTGTAAGTACATCAACTGACGGCCTCTGAGTGGCCACGATGAGATGAATTCCCGCAGCCCTTGCCATCTGGGCAAGACGTGTGATTGCCGACTCCACTTCCTTGGAGGAGACTATCATCAGGTCTGCCAGCTCGTCTATGATGATTATCAGGTAGGGAAGGGGCTCTTCGGCGGTTTTGTTGTATCCCTGAAGGTTTCTTGCCTGGGCCTCTTCAAGGAGCTTATAGCGACGCTCCATCTCCATCACCGCCCATCTCAAGGCCCTTGTGGCCTCTTTTGGCTCGCTTACAACCGGATGTAAAAGGTGAGGAATCCCGTCGTAGAGGGAAAGCTCTATCCTCTTGGGGTCTATCATAAGGAACCTCAGCCTGTCCGGGTGATGGCCATAGAGAAGAGAGCAGATCATGGCATTAAGCCCCACACTCTTTCCAGTACCTGTGGCACCTGCGATCAGCAGATGTGGCATTTTTGTGAGGTCTGTAACCACAGGCTGACCTACAATATCCTGGCCAAGAGTCAGAGGAAGCCTTCCCCCGGTTTTTTGAAAAATATTGCTCGAAAGGATTTCCTTTAAATAGATTATATGCCTGGTTGTGTTTGCCAGCTCGATACCGATAACCGCCTTGCCGGGAATAGGGGCAACTATTCGGACGCTGTGGGTCCTGAGGGCCAGGGCCAGGTCATCAGCAAGGGAGGCCACTTTGTTGATCTTAATCCCTGGAGCAGGCGAATATTCGTACATTGTAACAACCGGTCCGGGACATATCTCTACCACGTTTCCGGCAACTCCAAAGTCCAGGAGTTTTTTCTCAAGCAACCGGGCATTAGAGAGATAGACCTCTTTGTCTATTTCCTCATTTTCTTCCGGCGGGTCATTCAGTAAGGTCAAGGGCGGCAAAGAAAAGTCCCCAGCGACCGGGCTTATCTGAAACTTTGATTGCTCCTGCCCTTTAGCATCCTGTCCCTTTTTGCCTGAATTTCTCCGAGACTCGGTAATCTTGGGAATATCCAGTGCAGGGCCTTCAAGATGGGCGTCTTTTGCTGAGGCCTGTGTTATGCTCTGACCAAAAGGCTTTTCAACCTTGGTTCGTTGAAAAAGACCGCGAATTCTGATTGAAGAAATAGCCGGCCAAATACCTGCCAGGGAAAAGGTGGTTGCAGCCAATAGGCCGGTGATGAACAGGACCACTCCGGACAATATGGTTCCCCATTCTCCGATCCAGTTGATAAGAAAATTAGCAAGACTGAGACCTACAATCCCTCCGCTTGCGGCAGTGGGCATGACAGCCGGGCCTTCGCCAGTCGTAGACGATAGGGCAAAGGCCATACTTGTGGCCAGAAGCATGGCCATCCAGCCAAAGATCAACAAAGGGAACGAAGGGAGTCGATCTTTTTTTGAACGGAAGAGAGAACATGCCATAGCTGCAAGGATTACCGGTATCCACCATGAAGCAAGCCCCAGCGTTTCCATAAAAAAAGCTGCCAAGTTGGCCCCTACAGGCCCCATCCAGTTGCTGGAACCCTTAAGCTCATAATGGCTAAGAGAAGGGTCCTCAGGGGAATAGCTCAGTAAAGAAGCGCAGGCGAATACCGCACCTGCCAGGAGAAAAAGTCCCGGTATTTCCTGAAAGAAGGCCCCTTTCTGGTCTGAATTATTATTTTTGGCCCTTGATTTGGTTTTATTGGACATTCTTGCTTGGTCTTTCTTAAGTCTTAGTCTAAGTTGAGCGATTAGCTGTTA
>DFBQ01000083.1:7250-9860 GCA_002367355.1 Deltaproteobacteria bacterium UBA3076
GCTAACCGCTAAAGGCTAATCGCTTAATTTAGGTCTAAGGGCGTTTCATTAAACACGCACCATATTTGATGTTCCAATACTTTCGCGGTAACTATTCAGGTTGAAGGCTGAAGGCTGAAGGATTTCAAGCATTTCGCAACGCTCAAACGCCCCAAGTTTCGTCCCTAACAGTCTTCAGTCTTCAGTCTATCCACCTAATTTTATGTGATCACGCATGATTTGTCCCTATTAGCCTTCTACCTTCAGTCTATCCACCTGAGTAGTTACCTTTCGGATACATAATACTATAACGACAAATGACTGGAAAGGCTCAAATAGTTCTAATGGTTAACAGAAAGCAGCCCTTGCTGCTCAAGGAGTAATTTGCTGAGTAACTATTCAGGTTGAAGGCTGAAGACTGAAGTACGTCAACCATCTCGCAACGATCGAACGCCCCAAGTTTCGTCCCTAACAGTCTTCAGTCTTCAGTCTATCCACCTAATTTTATGTGATCACGCATGATTTGTCCCTATTAGCCTTCTACCTTCAGTCTATCCACCTGAGTAGTTATTTTGGAGATATACTTGGAGATTTTTCTGACCTTTAGTACTGTGAGATCCTGATTACAGCATTAAAAAAAATCTGTAACCATTCACTGGTTCAAGGTTCAGAGGTTCAGTGTTGAGCAAAAGCTTAAACCATTGATTCGTGGTATCTGAAAGGTAACCCTGAACGGTGAACCGTGAACCTTTGAACGGTTATATAGGAGAATATCCTGTGAAAATAGCAGTAAGCGGCAAAGGCGGCGTAGGGAAAACCACCATCAGCGCCTTTCTCATTCGCGCCCTGGCAGACAGGGGTAGGCAGGTGCTTGCCATTGATTCGGACCCAAGTCCACATCTTGCGAGGGCCCTTGATTTTCCGCAGGCAGAGAAAATTTGCCCGATAGCGGAGATGCGAGAGCTTATTCAGGAAAGATCCGAGAGAGACGGCTCTTTTTACAGGTTAAATCCAAGGGTAAGCGATCTCCCTGAGCGTTTTATGAAACAGAAAGGAAACATCAAACTCATGGTACTCGGGGCCATTCAACAGGGAGGGGCAGGATGCGCATGTGCTGAAAATGCAGTGCTCAGGACCCTCTTAAATACTTTACTCCTTTCTAAGAATGAGGACATAGTCATTGATATGGAAGCAGGAGTTGAACATCTGGGCCGGGGCACGATTGCCAGTGTTGACCACCTGTTGGTAGTAATCCAGCCCTATAGAGGAAGCCTTGAGACCGCGAGTAAAATACTGGCCCTGGGAAAAGATTTGAAGATGAATCATCTTGAAATAGTGGCCAATCAAGTACATGGACAGGAAGACCTGAACTACATACAGGAGAACTTAGGCGTCAAACCTATAGGTGCCTTTCTTGTCTCGGACGAGGTCAGGGAGGCTGAAAGGGCAGGGGCGCCGATCTATGAGGTCGACTCCATATTTGGAAAATCAGCCGAGGATCTCTTAGACATATTGGAGCAGACGACATGATCAATAAATTTTCTCCACTTGCGGATGTGCAAAACCTGCCTGACAATCGGCAAATCCCCCTCCGCAAGGTGGGTATAAAGAATATCCGTTACCCAATAACTGTCCTTGATAAGGCAAAAGGCACCCAACAGACAGTAGCCAATGTCAATATGTATGTGAATTTGCCCCACCAATTCAAGGGGACACACATGAGCCGTTTTGTGGAGATCCTGAATGAGTATCGCAGGGAAATTAATGTCAAGACCTTTGCCAGGATTCTTACTGAGATGAAGAACCGCCTGGACTCACAGGAGGCCCACCTTGAGGTGGATTTCCCTTATTTCATAGAAAAGCAGGCACCAGTGACCAAGACCCCCGGGCTCATGGAATATGGCTGCGGTCTCCATGGCACCATGACCGATCAATTTGATATGATGTTGGTGGTCAGGGTGCCTATTACTACTGTGTGCCCGTGCTCAAAAGAGATATCTGACTACGGTGCTCATAACCAAAGGGGAGAGGTGAGGGCGTGGGTCAGGTTTGATCGATTTTTATGGCTTGAGGACGTGATTACAGAAGTGGAAAAGGCGTCTTCTTCAGAGGTCTATTCAGTGCTCAAAAGACCTGATGAAAAATTCGTTACGGAAAGGGCCTATGAGAGGCCGATGTTTGTAGAGGACGTGGTAAGGACCGTATGCCAGGGTCTTAAAGCGTTGCCTGGAGTTACATGGTTTGCAGTAGAGGCGGAAAATTTCGAGTCCATCCACAACCACTCTGCTTATGCCTGCTCTGCTTAGGGAAATGTTGAGTTGTGAATGTTGAATTATGGCGGTAATCGATGAACGAGTTGTTTGTCATTCTGTAGGCAGTCAAGAATTGTTAACACATCTTGTTAATGTTTTTATTGACAGGAAGACATGATGAATATATCTTTTAAGGTAAGCGTTCACAGGGTACCGCATCTGCTTTGTTGTCGGGCATTTGAAGTACAGGGAGTACGTCTGCATACCCTCCGCCTCGCATCTGCAGCACCCTGTAAACGCTTACAGTTCGGTGGGTTGCGGTAAAACGGGCGTTGTAACCCCGTGAACGGTTACGTATAGTCTTAGCGTAAATATTCAG
>DFBQ01000240.1 GCA_002367355.1 Deltaproteobacteria bacterium UBA3076
AAAGTATTAGCGGAAGAGCATCGGCCTGCGGGAACGATGATCTTTGTACGCCTGCCTATACTAAATGGCAGTCTGGTTTTGCCAATAACCCTCAGTGTCATATCATACATGGGAGCGCCCACATGACCCCCGTGGACAGGCCCCTGGAACTCCTCAGGCTACAAAGGGCCTTTTTCTGCCATATAGGCCGCCAGGTCTACCACCCGGCAGGAATAGCCCCATTTATTATCATACCATGTGACGACCTTGGCCATATTTTCCTTTAGTACCTGAGTAAATGTCATGTCCGCGATCGATGAGGGGGGTCCCCTTTAAAGTCCATGGATACTATCTGGTCCTCCTCGCAAGCCATGATACCGGCAAGTTCGTTTTCAGAGGCATTTCGAAGCGCGGCCCGCAACGATTCGGTGTCAGCAGGTTTCTTGAGCAGTGCGACAAAATCGACCACCGAAACTGTCGGTGTAGGTACGCGAAGCGAGTATCCATCAAAACAGCCTTCCAGTTCAGGGATAACAAGAGAAACGGCTTTTGCTGCGCGCCGGTGGTAGTGGGAATAATGTTCTGAGCCGCGGCCCTGGCCCGTCTCGGGTCTTTATGGGCAAGGTCAAAGAGACGCTGATCAGCAGTGTATGAATGCACTGTGGTCATTATGGCTTTTTCAATACCGAAAGTCCGATCTTTACCACGTTCTGGTGGCAGGAAGAGGCACGTAGTGAAGGCAGGGGGATTGTTCCCTAATTCACTGCGTGGCCGATTTCACTGGAATAGGCAGTTTGTCGGCTCATTTAAGGAGTAGTGCTTTTAGCCAATCATGCCAATCATTCAAACCTTGTCTTGTTTTGCACGATATTTCAAAAATTGTCAGGTCAGGGTTGATTTTCAGCGATTCCTGTCTGATCTTTTCTATGCTGCAATCGACATAAGGGAGTAGATCAATCTTGTTTATTAAGAGCACGCTCGCCTCATGGAACATTACAGGGTATTTCAGAGGCTTATCATCCCCCTCAGAGATGCTCAGAAGCATGACCTTGCAGTACTCCCCCAAATTGAATTCAGCGGGACACACCAGGTTACCCACGTTTTCAATTATAAGCAGATCAACAAGATTTAAATCGAATTGACTCAATGTCTCGTTGATCATGTTGGCATCAAGGTGGCAGGCCCCGCCGGTATTGATTTGAACTACCTGCGCGCCCGTTGCGGAAATCGCTTCAGCATCATATGTAGACTGGATATCTCCCTCAATCACGGCTATGTTAAGCTCGTTTTTCAATGATCTGATCGTATCTTCAATCAGAGTCGTCTTTCCCGCCCCGGGTGCACTCATCATATTTATGGCCATAACACCTTTGTCAGCAAAGAATTGCCTGTTCTGAGCCGCTATCCTCTCATTTGCCTCGAGTACGTTTTTGACTAACGATATCTTGATTTCAATCACCTCCCTTCACGACCTATGAACCCTCAAATTCGACTATCTCCAATTCCCTGCCGGAAATAATTTGGATATCCGCCTGCCCGCATTCCGGGCAGCCGTAAGGCCAATCCTCAAAAACAAAATCCTGCCCGCAGGTCTTGCAATGTCCTTTTACAGGAACAGTCTCAATGATTAATTTTGTCCCGTCAAGAGACGTATCTTTGCTCAGGCATTCAAAGCCGAAAAGTAGCGCATCAGGCATGACCTGGGTTATCTCCCCGATCCTCAACGTAATCGTATCAACCTTAGTCAGATTGTGTTTTGGCATATCCTGCGTGACGATTTCAATTATGCTCTGCGCAATAGATAGTTCATGCATGTAAGTAAACCGGAAAGGTAGGAATTTGCTTTTTCAATGCCAAACAGTGGCATAGTCCGTGTTGTGTGTCAAGACAGACACGTAGACTTGATATGATAAGTTTGAAGATCGATAAGCTCCATGCGGTTATTTGCCTCAGGATGTTTTGGCGACGGTCCTTCAGTCAGGATCACCAGGTTTCCTTCTACTTTGTGCGATTGCAGCCAGTCCTTCGCATATTGCTTCCAGTTCTCGGGATGATCACACTCATGCACAGGATAGACCCCATAGGAGAACTGTAGTTGCCGACATGTCGTTTCCTGTGAGCTGATGGCGGCTATCCATACAGGAAGCCTGAACCGCGTTACGTTTCTTGCCGTCGCACCACTATGGGTCGGGACCATCACCACTGCCGGAGAAACGTGCTCCAACGTTTTATCAACGCTCAAGGCAATCATATCCGTGAGGCTGACACTCCCTTCACGACCGAATGCCTTCAATACCTCCCGGGCATAATAGCTCGGGCGGTGTACCTCAATTGCCGCTGCGATCTTGGCCAGCATGCCTGCGGCGTCTACCGGATACTTGCCCATTGCCGACTCCTCGGAAAGCATCACGCAGTCCGTGCCGTCAAGGATGGCGTTCGCCACATCCGTGGACTCTGCCCGGGTAGGGCGCTTGTTAGCGGTCATGGACTCCAGCATTTGCGTAGCAGTAATTACCGGCTTGCCCAGGAGATTGGCTTCCCGCATTATGCGTTTCTGGACGACAGCGATCTGTTCGATCGGCATTTCCACCCCAAGATCCCCACGGGCGACCATGATGCCGTCTGCAGCCTTGATGATTTCGTTCATGCGCTCAAGTGCCACGGAGCGTTCGATCTTGGCAATTATGAACGGATTGTGTCCAAGGGCCGCTGCTGCTTTGCGCACAGCAGCAATATCCGCGGGGCCTTCGACAAAAGACTGGCTGACCGCATCCACGCCTTGCTCCAAGGCAAATCTCATGCAATCGTGGTCGTGATCAGTAAACGCCGTGGTTCCAAGGGCAATGCCGGGCAAATTAAGGCCTTTGCGAGACCGCAATTCGCCACCTACCAAGATCCGGCACTGCACATCGTTTCCTTCCACCCTCACGGCCTCCATTTGGATAAAACCGTCATTTAGATACAGGGTATTACCTGGCTTTACGACATGCGGCAGGCGGGCGAAGCTCACTGATACACGCTCGTTGTTGCCGGCAATATCGTCCGTAGTAAGAGTGAAAGAGTCGCCTGACTTTAGCTCGATCGGCTCTTCTGCCAATTGGCCGATGCGCATCTTGGGCCCGGGCAGGTCTGCCATGATTGCGACGCGCCGGCCGGTTGCGTGTGAGGCTGCGCGGATTTTTTCGATTGTTTTTTTATGACTCGCAAAATCGCCGTGCGAAAAGTTGAGTCGCGCCACGTTCATGCCCGCCAGGATCATTTGTTCCATGACCTCTGGTGACTCGGAGGCCGGCCCGATAGTGCAGACGATCTTTGTTTTGTTGGCTGGTAGTGTCATAGCTTTTCCCCCTCTCTGTGGACTGGAAGGAGACCTTGTCCGTCACGGCCCAGGCAGTTTGCAGTGCTTTGGAACCCTGAACCCATGAACGGTTACACTATTCTTATCCTTATCAATCGTCCCCTGCTTTTAAGGCATTATCAACAATCTCCTGTGCCTCTTCCTGGATCTTCTTCAAATGCTCTTCACCCTTAAAGCTCTCAGCATACAATTTATAGATATCCTCGGTACCGGAGGGCCGTGCTGCGAACCAGCCATTTTCCGTCACTACCTTGAGGCCTTCAATGGGCGCATTGTTGCAGGGTGCTTTGGTCAGTTTTGCGATTATGGGTTCTCCTGCGAGGTTGTCTGCCGTGACCATGTCGGGGGAAAGACCTTTGAGAATCGCCTTCTGCTTTGGTGTGGCCGGCGCATCAATGCGTTGATAAACGGAACTGCCAAACTTCTTCTCAAGTTCTTTATAGATCTCTCCAGGGTCCCTGCCGGTTTTGGCTGTGATTTCGCAGGCGAGAAGATCCATGATGATCCCGTCTTTGTCCGTGGTCCAGACTGTGCCGTCTTTTCTCAGAAAGGACGCCCCTGCGCTTTCCTCTCCTCCAAAGCCGTAAGAACCGTCAAGTAGACCGTCCACGAACCATTTGAAGCCTACAGGCACTTCGCACAGTCTTTTTTTCAGGTAGTCTGCCACTCGATCGATCATGGAACTTGAAACCAGGGTTTTGCCAACAGCCGCGTCTTCCCTCCACCCGGGCCTGTTCTGAAACAGATACCAGATAGCCACGGCCTGATAGTGATTAGGATTAAGAAGCCCAGCGGTCCTCGTAACAATACCGTGGCGGTCAGTGTCAGTGTCGTTGCCAAAGGCGATGTCATATCTGTCCTTCAGTTCAATCAGACTCGCCATGGCATAGGGGGACGAGCAGTCCATGCGGATTTTGCCGTCTTTGTCCAGGGTCATGAAAGAAAAGGTGGGATCCACAGACCTGTTCACTATCTCAATAGAAAGCCCGTAGAGTTCGGCAATGGGGTCCCAGAAATAAATCCCCGAACCGCCTAAGGGATGCACACCGATCTTGAGTCCCTCCTGGGCGATGATCTCCATATCGATGATGTTCTTGAGGTCTTCCACATAAGGGGTGATGTAATCATATTCTTGGGTTGTATCGGCCTTCATGGCCTTCTCAAAGGGCATCCTTTTCACGTCTTTGAGCCCGCCCTGGAGAAGTTCGTTGGCCCTGTCTTCAATGGCCCTTGTCGTCTCCACAGAGGCCGGACCTCCTTCAGGTGGATTATATTTGAATCCGCCGTCCTCAGGCGGGTTATGGGAAGGGGTGATGACAATTCCGTCTGCAAGCCTATCCTTCGTCTTGGCGTTATAGGTCAGAATGGCATGTGATATCACCGGAGTGGGTGTATAACTCAAACCCTTCTGGACCACGACCGTTTCACCGGCCGCGGCAAAGAACTCAATAGCCGTAGCCAGGGCAGGCTCTGAAAGGGCATGTGTATCGATCCCTATGAAAAGGGGGCCTGTAATCTTTCTGAATCTTCTGTATTCATAGAGGGCCTGGCAGATGGCCAGAATGTGGTCCTCATTGAAGCTGTTTCTCAACGACGACCCCCTGTGCCCGGAGGTGCCGAATACCACACGCTGACCAGGGTCCGAGGCATCAGGTTTATGCGTATAGTAAGCTGAGACGAGCCTTGGAATATTAGCCAACATGGACCTGGGTGCAGGCTTGCCTGCAAGTTCGTGTATCGGCATTGTTTTTCTACTCATTTATACATTTAGTAACTTCTCAATAAGTCCTGGTACCAGTCACTGGATTCCCGCCTTCGCGGGAATGACGATTGGGTGTGAGCGCCCGTCATTCCTGCGAAGGCGGGAATCCATTAGATAGTCGCAAAATATGATTTGCCCGGACTTATTGAGAAATTAGGCATCCTTCATATCAAGCCAAAAGTAGTTTACATTTTTAGGGGTAATATACCTCAAAAAATATGACTTGTGCGATTAGCTATTAGCTGTTAGGTTTTAGCTTAACAGTCCG
>DFBQ01000086.1 GCA_002367355.1 Deltaproteobacteria bacterium UBA3076
AGCTATACTTGACAAAGTCATTCTTCCCAGAAAAGGCAAGTTGTCAGCAATTAACAAAGAAGATGAAGAGTCAGAAGAATTTATCCAGGCCGAACGCAAGCATTCAGCTGTCGAGTCTTCAATCAATGCTTTGGAGAATCATGGATTAGACCGCTGTTTGGACCATGGTATCAATGGTTTCAGGAGATATGTTGCGATAGCAATAGTCGCTCGAAACATACAAATAATTGGGCATATTCTTCAGCAAAAGGAGGTTAAGCGGCTAAAGCGTTTGGAGAAAACAAGGCGACAGAAAATGTAATTAGTTGCATAAGCGATTAGTAAAGGTTGATTAATGTTATTAAAGAAAAGGGGAGAGGTTCGTCAAAATTCTGCAAAGGTTTCTAATAAGAAGCCCAACCTATCAAAAAATTCGTATAACGTAAGTTATCTTCTTCTTATACGAAGAAAAAATGAAAGCAACCGTTCATCCCAAACCTCAAAATAGGGGGTTTTCGTTCAGGCACTAATTATGCCTATATTAAGGATGCCAAATTATCCTTGAGATTTTAACCTTCAGCCTTCCCTGTGATTTCAGGCTTTTTGGCTTGTTCTAATGCTATCTCTCTCACTGATGTAAACGCTTTTGCCTGGGATGCTCCTGCTATGGCCTTTTCAGCTATCTGGTAGACCTGCTTCATGGCTGAGCTTGCCTCAGCTTTAAGTTCTGTAACCTTCTTTTCTTGAGAGGCGAGGGTATCCCCCAGGAACTCAATTTTCTGCTGATAAACCTTGCGTTCCCACTCCCTTTCTGTAGCAACCATCTGCTTTTTCTGTTCCATTTCGCGCGTAACTGCTGCAATTGCTTCTTTTTTTTCTTTTTCGACTTCGTTTTGAAGCATACCTGGGAACTTCTTGACCTGTTCTCTCAGATCCTTTAGTTCGGATTCCTGTGCTACAAGCATTACCTCCCTCTCTGCAAACTCCTTTTCCGTGCTTTCTTTCAACTCCTGAAGCTCTTTTTCAAGAGACGCCCTATTCTCTTTATATTTATCCTCTTCTAATTTTTTGGTACGATCCCGTTCATAGATATACTCGGCTTGTTCACGTTCCCACTTCTGCTTTGTGAGCGACTCTTCCTCTTCTATCTCGCGAAGAAAACGCTTTTTCTCATCTTCCCATTCAGCCCTTTTCCCCCCTATCTCCTTTTGAAGAGTGACCTGCAACTCAGAGTATTTCCTTTCAAGAACCGCAAATTTTTCCTCATAATCCGACTCCAGCTTTGTTATGCTTGAAGCGAATTCTGTTTCAGCTACGGCTCTTCTCTCTTCATAGGCCTCAACCAGCTTATTCAAGGCATCAGATGCCTCTTCTATGTCATAGAGTTCTTTAAGCCTCTTCTCTTGAAGTGCTACTGCGCTCTTCAGCTCCTCAAGACGTTCGGCCTGAGAGGACAGCCTGTCTGTTAGATCGCTCAGGGTCTTTCCTAACAACCCCTTGAGATTGGTGACGTTTTCAATTACCCCGTGTACTGTTGCCTCTTTTGCGGCCTCCAATGCTACCGCCTCTTTGTATTTTTCTGCTTCAGAGCGCCATTTCTCAGACTCTTTGGCCTCCTTCACCCTTTTTTTGTAAGCTTCGAGAAGACCGGAGTATTCTTCGATTATCTCTTTTTTGGTCATCTGGGATGAAATCTTGAATTGTTCCGCCATTTCCTACTCCCTGAAATTTATTATTCGAGCCGTTTGCGGCTTACTTTAATATTAATATACCAGTCCTTTCAACTTTAAAGAAGTCCCTTATACTTTTTTCATTGTATCAGGCCAAAACCAGGTAAGCCTCACGGGTTGTATGCTTAGGGGAGCTTTGCGCTTATCCCGCGCCTTTGACACCACAGCTGATTTTTGGCTTACTTTACAGAAAAACTATGATTTATGGCATGCAGAGACTGCATCAAAGGAATGGCAAAAGGTAAAATCCCTCCCACATCGTATTCTCCACCATAATTCATTGCCCTACAGCGAACAAGGCGTTCAAGATTGACGGGCAGGGACGAGCGGCTTTGCTTTAATCAGTGTCCTGGCTTTTCGAATTTCCTCTGCATTATCACTTCCGTGCACCCTGCCCGCAACTTAATTCTACGTTAAATAGTACAAAAATGTAACAGGAGTATACTTTTAGATGGATAAAATAAAATGGTGGCCGGGTAAGAGTTAGCCCCCACCCGTATTGAGTGTTGCGTCTGTGGCGGAGCCAGTTGCTGACTCCTTAAATTCGGAATTCATAGATTTTATCAAAAGACTATATCTCACCGGATGTCACCATATTGCAGAGTAACTCCCTGTAGTTTATGCCTGCCTCTTTGAACCCTTGGGTACCGAAATTCATATTCGCCTCGAGGATAAGGACTTTTCCCTGATGCTCACATATGTCAAGCCCCACAAAATCAAAACTGCACCGGATAGCAACATCCAGTGCCAGGTTCCGGATATCTTCAGGGACAGGATCAAGTGTAATCCTCCCTCCCTTGGCCACATTGGTGCGGAATTCCCCCGGAGCTGATTCCTTCCAGTAGGCATGGACAATGTGTTTGCCCAGAATTACCACCCGAAGGTCTCTTTCCATGGGTATATATTGTTGAATATAGGCTATCCTGGTCTTACTGAGATATGCTTCCAGATCATTCTCGTTCTTGATCAGAAAAACCCCCTCTCCCTTTGAGGACCCAATAGGCATCTTCCCTACACAAGGAAATCCAAAATAGTCGAGGATTTTCATCTTCTGTTGTCTGCCGAAAAACAGGCGGGTCTCAGGTGTGGGGACGTCCAGGAGATTAAAAAGAAGCGTCTGCTTTATTTTATTACCCAAATGCCGATAGCATTGCATACTGGGAAAGGTCTTTTTTCCCATTGCATCCAGGGCATCTGCAAAAAATATGGTCGGGAAATAGACCTTGGAGGCATTCTGGATCAGGGCCCTCTCCTCTGATGAATAATCTGCCAGGTTGGTCCTAACTCCGATAGAAAGCACTGATGGGCAGCGTCTTAGCTGGTAACCCAGGGCAATCCGCAAAGTTTGGTCGTCATGGGTGATTTCTTCCGGCATCTTCATAACCCCAAATCAACAAACATAAATCCGTATTCATCAATCAACAATCATCAATCCCTCAATTCCTAATTCGGTTTATGATTTTATTGATGATTTCAGTAAATTCAGTCAGTTTCAAGACATAAACCAATATCCCGTATGAAACAATGCCCAATGACATTGATGCAAATACCTTGACAGTTAAAAGCCAGATCCCCGGGCTGCCTGCAATGCGAATCTGGACCCACCATACCAACAGGCCCATTATGCCCGAGGCCAGGAAGATTTTTCCCAGGGACATGAAAAGCCTTCCTGCAGGATAACCGTCTATTTTTCTATAAAGTACTGTGGTCAGGAGCATGAAGTTGAGTATCATGGTGACAGAGGTGGAAAGCGCTATGGCCCTGTGCTGCAATTTGTCCAATGTGGCAAGTATGATGCATATATTAACCACTACTGCTAAAAAGCTCCCTATTACCGGCCATCGGGTGTCATCAAGGGCATAGAATACCGGCACTACTATCTTCACTGCTGCATAGGCCAGAAGGCCTATGGAATAAAATCTCAAGGCCTGGGCTGTCATGAAAGTGTCTGATTGAGTAAATCGGCCGTGTTCGAAGATAAGTCCTACTATGGGTTCTGCCAGGACCCACAGCCCCACGGCAGATGGAATTGTAAGGGCAAAGGCCAGGGTAAGAGACGAAATCAGCGTATCACCCAGTACTTTGTGGTCTCCCTTGGTTGCCAGCCTTGCCACGACAGGAAGTGTTGCTATGGAAATAGCCACACCAAAGAGCCCGATGGGAAACTGTACGAGCCGGAATGCGTAATTCAGCCAGGCAATACTCCCTTCTGCGCAACGAGAGGCGAAGTTTGTATTTATAAAGATGTTAATCTGGGTTGCGGAAAGGCCTATTATGGCAGGCACTATCAACCGGGCTATGCGTTTCAGCCCCGGGTCCGCCAGGTCCATCATGGGCTTTATTCTGAACCCCTGGCGCAAAATGACAGGCACTTGTATTCCCATTTGAGACAGGCCGCCCAGCAGGGTCCCTATAGCCATACCCACTATGGCTGGTTGTCCCCATAATGGAAACAGCAGGGCAAGTCCTACGCCGACAAATATGGATATCATGTTGAAGCAACTGGATGCAAGGGACGGGATAAAGAAATAACCTCTTGTGTTCAATATCCCCATAAGGACGGATGAAAGGGAAACCAATAGCAAGAAGGGAAACATTATGATTGTCAGCCGCTGGGTAAGTTCCACCTTGCCGGCGACTTTGGCAAAATCCGGAGCGAGCAGCATTACCAGTTCATTTGAAAAGATCATGCCGAGAATAACGGTCAGGGAAACCACTACAGTGAGTACTGCCAGGACATTGTTTACAAGGCGCCAGGTCTCTTCTTTTGAGCGTTTTTGATCGTATTCGGTAAAGACCGTAACAAAAGCTGCGCTGAGGGCACCCTCTGCAAAAAGGTCCCTTAAAAGATTGGGTATCCGGAAGGCCACAACAAAGGCGTCCATTGCAGTACCTGCACCAAAGAGGCCTGCAAGTACCTGCTCCCTTACAAGGCCCAATATGCGGGAAAAAAATACGGCAATACTTACCGATCCTGCCGACCGGGCAAGGTGGGCGGCCTTTTCATCATGGTTGGACGTGTGTTGCGTGCTCAAGGTTACCTGCTAATAGTATAGGGATTTCCTTTTTTGGACACGGATTACACGGATTGCCACGGNNCCGTGGCAATCCGTGTAATCCGTGAAATCTGTGTCTAAAATTTTCTAAGTCCGCCCGAAGGGCACTAAGCTCAGGGACTGGAAGCAAGGACCAAATCACCTTTTTTTACTCCAAGGTGCCTTGCCACCACATCACATTTAGCCTTCAGGAAGAAAAAGATAGGGGCGTCCGATTCTGACAGGGTCTCGTAATTCCCCTGACCTTTACTGATAATAACAGGGGCTTTTCTGAACAGCTCACGGAATTCCGGAGTACACTGGTCCAAAACAGTACCGGGGGCAGCACATCCGGATGAAATGATGGTTGCTGTTTTGTCAAGGCCTGCTGCCAGGGCGTCTTCTTTGGTAGCATCGTTAATTATCGGTTTTTCTCTGACCACATAAGTGACCGTATGTGCCAGGGTCTCTATCAGCAGGCGGTCCAAGACCGTCTCCCCTGTGTTGTCACCCAGATAGAGAATCCAGTCCGCCCGGGTTACTGCCTTTTTAAATTCCTCTTCATCCCATCGGCCAAAAGACTGGTCCATTATTTTTTGAATCTCTGACTCCAGGTCATAACTTGATGATATCCCGAAATCAATGACATTTCCTATTGTGGCAAGCTGCATAGCAAGTCCCAAAGGGTCTTCAGACTCCGAGACGTTCTTTTTCAACTGGGGATAAAGGGCAAGCGCTTTCTCAGTCCCTTGCTTTTTCACTGTTTTAAAAGGGTCTGTTTCGCCTGTATAGCTGTTTATAAGATCATATACCATTACTGCTGTCTTGGGTGGCGGATCATCCAGCTTAATATTTTTGATTCTCCCCCCCAGATCTATCAGCAGTTTGCGGATTTTCTCGTCGGAAAGGCCCACCAGGCGCCCGGTTCTCAGGGCCTGCATCATGAAACAGGGAATACAGTCCAAAAATGTGCGCATAATTTTTCCCTAAACCCTCTTAATCCATCTCCAGCGAATCCCGCCCGGGGTGTCCATTACCTCCACCCCAAGATCGAGGAGTTGCTGCCGGATATCATCTGCCCTGTCCCAGTCCCTTGAGGTCCTGGCTTCCTCCCTCTGGGAGACCAGGTCCTGGATTTCCCTTGACAGCTCAGGATCAGGGATAGAAATATCCAGGCACCCAAGGACCTTGTCCACATCCTGCAGGGCGTCCATGACATTTTTGGCATCAATGGGTGAAAGCCTTTGGGCGGAAATGAGCGAATTTACATGCCTGATCAATCTGAAAATCGCCCCAAGGGCCTTTGAAGTGTTAAGGTCATCATTAACGGCCTGGGTAAAGTCGTTTTTCATGGCCTCCAGGGCCTTTTTAATATCCGGTCCCGGTTCTCCGGCAGGGTCTTTACCAATAGTAAGGGCCTGGATCTCAGAGACAAAGTAGTCAAACCGCTTCAATGCCTTTGCTGATTCTTCCAGATGGTCGTAAGAAAAATGAATGGGCTTTCTGTAGTGTGTTCTGAGCAGGAAAAATCTCACATGCCTTCCGGTAAAACCCTTTTTATTTAAATCCCGCAGGGTGACAACATTGCCTGCTGAACGCGACATCTTCTTTCCGTCAACCAGAATAAGCTCGCTGTGAATCCAGGTCCGGGCAAGTGGCTGATTCGTGAGGGCCGTTGCAATGGCAATCTCGTTTTCATGATGGGGAAAAATAAGGTCGCAGCCGCTTGTATGTATATCGAAAAATTCTCCCAGATATTGCATTGACATGGCAGCACACTCTATGTGCCAGCCCGGCCTGACCTGTCCCCATTTTGTCTTAAACCCTATTCCCCTCTTGAGCTCATCCAGGGTCACCCGTTTAAAGAGGGTGAAGTCAACAGGACTGTCCTTCTCGTAGTCATCGAGATCTACTGTCCTTCCAATATCAATGCCGGAAAGATCTACCCTGGAAAGCCTTCCATATGATGGTAGTTTTGAGATATCAAAATATACGGAACCGTGTTTGACATATGCATAACCTGCGTCAATGAGTCGCTCGGTCAGTTGAATCATTGCCTCAACATGGGCGCTTGCCCTGGGATAGCAGGCGGCAGGCCTGATGTTCAGGGATGACACGTCCTCCATAAATGCTTGTGTATAACGGTCTGTGAGTTCCTTTAGACTTATCCCTTGAGACAGGGCGGCCTGGATGGTCTTGTCATCCAGGTCTGTGATATTCATCACGTGTGTGACCTCATAACCCTGGTATTCAAGTGTGCATCTTAAAAGATCCGCAACCACCAGCCTTCTGCAGAGTCCCAGGTGGGCGAATTCATGGACCGTGGGTCCGCAGGAGTAGATCTCTGCCTTTCCGGGGTTTAAGGGCTCGAAGATCTCCTTTCTCCGGGTAAGGGTATTAATAAGTTTCAGGGCTTTGGCCTGATCAGCCTCCTCAACCCGTGGAACTGAAAAAATGTCTGTGCTCAGGTAACGGTCGCCTCCATCGGGAAAAATCACGACCACAAGGCCCTGTTCCAGTTTCGCAGCCTCTGAAAGTGCTGCAGCCATGGCAGCCCCCGAACTCATCCCGACAAAAAGCCCTTCCTCGCGTGCAAGCCTTTTAGTCAGTTCAAAGGCATCATCGTCATGCACATTGACAATGTCATCCGGCAGGCGCTTGTCAAAGATCCCGGGCCGGTAGGATTCCTTCATATTCTTGAGTCCCTGGATGCCGTGACCAAAATAGGGCTCCACTCCGACTATCCGGACCTTTGGATTGAGCTCTCGAAAGCGTTGTGTAATTCCCATCAGCGTGCCTGTGGTTCCCATGGCGGTGACTACTACATCTACCTTGCCTTCGGTCTGTTTCCAGATCTCCGGGGCAGTACCATGATAGTGCGCCAGAGAATTGTCAGGGTTGTTGTACTGGTCTGTGCAGAAGTAGCGGTCAGGATTTTCAAGTGCCAGCTTGTATACTGCCTCTATGGCACCATCAGTCCCCAGGCGGGCAGGAGTCAGGAGGATCTCGGCACCGTAGGCCCGCATGATTTGACGACGCTCGATACTGGCTGCCTCGCTCATGGCGATAAGACAGCGATAACCCTTTACAGCCGATACCATCGCAAGACCAATGCCTGTATTACCGCTGCTTGCCTCAAGGATTATTCTGTCCTTTGTGAGCTCTCCCCGTTCTTCCGCCCTTTTAATCATGGAAAGAGCTATACGATCTTTAATAGAGCCTCCCGGATTGAAGCTCTCCATTTTTGCCAGGATAGTGACTTCCTTGCCAGGATTGAGACGGCGAATAGGGATAAGCGGAGTATTACCAATTGTGTCCAGGATGTTTTTAACAGGCTTTCTCATTTGTCTCCGAATTAAATTCTTCAGCAATTGTAACTATTTAGGTTGAAGGTTGAAGGCTGAAGGATTTCAAGCATTTCGCAACGATCGAACAGAGATGAATCCTCTAAACTAATACTGCAATCTCGTCAGCCAACTCAAATGCCCGCAGTTTTGTATGATCACGCATGATTTGTCCCTATTAGCCTTCTACCTTCAGTCTATCCACCTGAATAGTTACCAGCAATTTAATATATACGAACGACTATATTGACAAAAAACTTATGCATCAACATAAATTCACGGACTTTCCTTGACAAGGGCCGTGCGGTTGTTCACATTTACCTGCAATAAAATAACAATATTAGGCGACATCAAGTGCAATCCGTGCTTTGCTGTGACCTAAGTTGAGCGGTTAGCTGTT
>DFBQ01000041.1:0-773 GCA_002367355.1 Deltaproteobacteria bacterium UBA3076
CTAATAGCTAAAGGCTAATTGCTCGTTTTAAGTATAATGGATCAGGTGTACTGTTGCAAGTCTATGAATTGCTTGACCGACGGGCAGACATCCCGAACAGGACACTCACGACAATTTGGTTTCCTTGCCTTACATATCTGTCTCCCGTGGTTGATCAGGACATAAGTTATCTTACCCCAGTCCTTTTTTGGGACTATTGCCATGAGATCACGCTCTATCTTAATGGGATTGTCTGCCAAGGTCATGCCCAGGCGTTTGGCAAGACGCTTTACATGGGTATCCACTGCTATACCGGCAATCACTCCATAGGCATTGTATAGTACAATATTTGCTGTTTTTCTCCCCACACCGGGGATAGTAACCATTTCTTCCATAGTCCTTGGAAGCTCACCATCGAAACGTTCCACAATGATCCTTGAAGCTGCTCTTATGTTCTTGGCCTTATTCCGGAAAAAACCTGTGGTTCTGATGAGTTCCTCCAGTTCTTCTATAGGGGCTTCAGACATGCTCCTGACATCTGGAAATCGCTCGAATAAAACAGGAGTTACCTGATTCACCCTAACATCAGTGCACTGGGCTGAAAGGATAACTGATACAAGTAATTGGAAAGGGTTTGCGGACTTCAGAGCTATGTGGGCATCCCCATATGTGGCCTCAAGTATTTCTATTACATTCAGTATCCTGGCTCTCTCATTCATGATTGTACCGAAATACCCTATCTGCTGTTTCAGGACCTAAAACATGATTCTGCTCAAAAAGCCCGAGATGCATCC
>DFBQ01000041.1:842-21420 GCA_002367355.1 Deltaproteobacteria bacterium UBA3076
TGGGTTTTTTCAGCGGAATCATTCTTAAAACCTCAATCGCCTCATCAAGACAAAACCCATTGTGATAAGCGCAAGGTGCACCATCCAAGGCGCAAAAAATGCCGGAACCATGCCGGTTTTACCCAAGGTAAGGGCAAAGCTCCAGGTTACCCATGCAGCAAAACCAATAGCCACTCCTAACCCCAGGCCCAGTGAAAGACCTCCACGCTCCTTGAACAGTGTAATGGTCAATCCGACCAAAAGCAGACTGCATCCTAAAAACGGATATAGGATCTGTCCCCACAATACAGTCTCTTGCTCTTTTGCAGAATATCCGGACTGTTTCAGCCTTTGGACACTCCGCCAGAGAGAAACCATATCCATCTGTGCCGGGGGTGTCTTAACAGCAACAAAGTCCTCAGGTGCCTCTGCAAGATCGAGATTCAAGGTCTCAAAGGTGTCAACAGAATATGCGGATTCTTTCCCCTTTCTCAATTTACGTAGTCCATGTTTAAAAATCCACTCATCTCCTGAATATATGGCTTCCGATGCCGCCACGAGTTGCTTAATCACATATTCTTTGTCATATGAAAACCATTGAACGTTTTTTAGCCTTTGGGCGTCCGGGCTCCCGAGTTCTGTGGCCCATATGCTGTTGTCACCCAGGAAAAAAAGCCTGTTTCCCTTCAGCATCCCCCTGGGCGGTCTTTTGTTGACCTCTACCTGAAATATTGCATGGGCCCTTTCTGTTGCTTTAGGGATGTATAATGCCTTTAAGGTGACCAGTATCGCTGACAGAAAAAATGCCGCAAGCAATAAAGGCAATATTACTTTCCATGGCTTAACTCCAAGGGAGCGCATAGCAAGTAGCTCCAAATGTCTTGAAAGAAGCATGATACTTAGAAGCCCTGCAAGTAAAACAGCCAAGGGTGTCAGATCATAGAGTATTTTGGGTATTGATAGGAGAAAGTAGGCCAGAGCTGAGGACATGGGCGCATTTGCCTCGATGAAATCATCCAGCCTCTCAAACACCTCAATCAGGAGATATATCCCGATCAGTCCCGGAAGGACCAGTGCGAACATTAAAAAGAAGTTGCGAAGCAAATACCGGCTAAGCACACTCATGCTAGCGGCCCCCGTCTGTACAGCAGAATTATCAATCCAACGGTTATGCCGGTAAAGATGAAATTGGGTGCCCATAGGGCAATAACAGGTGAAATGTTGCCTGTATCGGCCAAGCTGGCTGCAAAGGCCACTGAAAGGTAGTAGCCCAGAAATGCCGTAAGCCCTAAGGCAATTCCTCCCGAAAGTCCGGTTCTTCCGAACAGTATACCCAACGGTGCCGCCATTATGCCCAGGATCAGGGCACCTATAGGTACTGCCAGTCTCTCGTGAAACTCGGTAAGATAGTGCACCTTGTGTTTGGCGGATGTGTCAGGGTCTGAGGCAGCTTTAAGCAGGTCCTTCAGTCCCAGCTCACCTCTTTTTTGCTTACGGTCCTTACCCGGCAGGCTGAGACGAAGGGCATAGGAGTCAAAATCAAGAGTATCGGTCTTTCTATAATCATCACTTATGCGGTTCAGTGTGCCGTGCCTCAGTCGCAAACCCACTGCCAAGCCGCCTGGCTGAGCAATAAGTTCTCCATCACGTGCCAGGATTTGGTTGGCCATCTGCTTTTTCCGGGCATCTCGTATATAAACTCCCTTGAAACGGTGACCTTGATCCAGGCTCTCATCGACATACATGGTAAGCCCGGACATTGGGCTCAAAAAGGCTTTTTCCGGAATTCCCCTGGCCAAGCTACGTTCAGTTAATTCCCTAATAAAACTCCTGGATACTGATTTTGCCTTTGGAATTACACTAACTGACAAAAAAAAGCTTAGCAGCCAAGCTGTCATTGAGACCGCAATCACAGGTATGATGAGCTTTCTAATGCCTGCACCGCATGCAAATAGTGCAAGTATCTCACTGTCCCTGGAAAGACGCAAAAATCCCAGAAGTACACCTAACAACGTGGCCATAGGAAACACAAGAGCCCAAAATGTCGGAAGCACCAGGATAGCAAATCTACCAAATTCGGCTGGCTTTATCCCTGCCCTGAGCAAAGTTTCCAAAAGGGGCAACAGGCTACCCAGCAACAAAAGGACGCTGAGTGCGCAAAAGGAAAACAGAAAAGGCAGGGCCATTTCCCTTAAGAGCATTTTAGATAATAAAGACATAAGGCTCCATAACAGGAAATTTCCTAAATCACAATCAATCTTGCTCTAATGGAAAAGATGGGATAAACAAGAAACAATACTACACAACACCAATTGCAATCTGTGCTTTGCAGGTGTCGTGTAGCATATGGAGAAATTATGCCCCATCGTATAGAAGTTACATTAAAATTTCATTTTCAAGATCCGCAAGGTCTTAAGACCGCCCGGCAGTGTCGCGAGGACCTCAAGCTGGAGGTCTCCGGCATCAGAACCATCAAGGTCTATCTTATCGATACCGACCTCTCAGAGGAACAACTGAGGGCTGTTGCAGAAGGTCTTTTTTCCGATCCGGTGATCCAGGTAGCGGCAATAAACCGCCCTCTGGCCCTGGAGCTGGCCAAGAAACGTGATTTTTTCTGGGACTGGCTGATAGAATGCGGTTTCAGACCAGGGGTCACGGACAATGAAGGTCGTACTGCAAGGGAGGCCCTTGAGTTGGTTATCGGTCGCAAACTGGGACCGGACCAAGGAGTGTACACCTCTACCCAGTACTGTATTAAGGGAAAGCTTACCTACGATCAGGTAAAAAA
This sequence comes from Deltaproteobacteria bacterium UBA3076, assembly GCA_002367355.1. Classification (GTDB taxonomy): domain Bacteria; phylum Desulfobacterota; class Dissulfuribacteria; order Dissulfuribacterales; family UBA3076; genus UBA3076. The sequence continues at coordinate 3,610 of DFBQ01000041.1, forward strand.
GCTGGCAAATGGGCTTCTTGCCAATGATCTGATACAGAGGACCACCATAGTCTCAAGGGATATACTTGGTAAAGTTTGGTCGGAGAGACAGAGCCCTTTCTATTCGGTCCCCAAGGTTAGAGAGAAGGCTTCAGTAGAAGTAAAGGAGATAGATCTTTCTGTGCTAACGGATGAGGAGCTGGTAGCCATGTCAAAAGACAGGGTATTGGCACTCAATCTCAAGGAGATGAAACAGATAAGGGAGTATGTCCAAAGACCTGATGTGCAGGAAAAAAGGGCAAAAGTCGGGCTTACGGGACGACTTACCGACCTTGAACTTGAGGCCCTTGCCCAGACCTGGTCTGAACACTGCAAACACAAGATTTTTAACTCCATCATTAATTACAGGAATGAAGAAGGAAAAAAGACAGTAATTGAGAGCCTTTTTGATACTTATATCCAGGCAGGGACCAGGGAGATCCGCAACAGGCTGGGATCTAATGATTGGTGTCTTTCTGTATTTAAAGACAATGCCGGTGTGATCCGATTCAACGATCGTTATAATGTTGTTTTTAAGGTTGAGACCCATAACAGCCCTTCGGCCCTTGATCCCTATGGCGGTGCCCTTACAGGGATCGTAGGGGTGAACAGGGACCCGTTTGGGACTGGAATGGGGGCAAAGCTGATATTCAACACCAATGTATTTTGCTTCGGGCCTCCGGATTACGACATGCCCCTTCCCAAAGGACTGCTTCACCCTAAACGCATATTCGAAGGCGTACGAGAAGGTGTTGAACACGGGGGTAACCAGAGTGGCATCCCTACAGTAAACGGGTCTATCCTCTTCGACGAGCGCTACCTGGGCAAACCCCTTGTCTTCTGCGGCACAGGGGGCATGATGCCAAAGGAGATTTGCAACAGGCCCAGCCAAGAAAAAAATGCCCGCCCGGGAGACGCCATAGTCATGTGCGGTGGCCGCATAGGAAAAGATGGTATCCACGGAGCAACCTTCTCCTCCGAGGAGCTGCATGAGGGTTCCCCGGCTACGGCAGTGCAGATAGGAGATCCCATAACGCAGAAGAAGATGACAGACTTTCTCCTAAGGGCACGAGACCTTTGCCTGTACAGTTCCATTACTGATAATGGCGCAGGAGGTCTTTCGTCCTCTGTGGGTGAGATGGCACAGGAGACAAACGGGTTTGAGCTCTATCTTGACAGGGCACCATTGAAATATCCGGGGCTTCAGCCATGGGAAATACTGCTTTCCGAGGCCCAGGAGCGGATGACCGTGGCAGTTCCCAAGGAAAAACTGGACGAGTTCATGGGCCTTGCAAAGAAAATGGATGTTGAAGCCACGGTTCTCGGGAACTTCACCGACTCGGGAAAATTTCACAGCCTGTACCAGGGAAAGACCGCGGCATATCTGGACCTGGACTTTGTGCACAACGGACTTCCCAGGCTTGAACTCACTGCAGTGTGGACCCCCCCCGTAAATGAGGAACCCGAGCTGCCTGAACCTATAGATCTCGGCGCAGAGCTCAAGGCCTTGCTTTCTCGCTATAACGTGTGCAGCAAGGAGTATGTAGTCCGCCAGTATGACCATGAGGTCCAAGGAGGGAGCGTTATAAAGCCTCTCACAGGGGCAAAGGACGACGGCCCGAGCGATGCCGCGGTCTTGAGGCCGGACCTTGAATCCCTCGAAGGCTTGGTGGTAGCCCATGGGATCTGTCCTCGCTACAGCGACATAGACACCTTTCACATGGTGTGCTGCGCGGTTGATGAGGCAGTAAGAAACGCCATATCTGTAGGAGGCAGCCTGGACCTTATGGCCGGCCTTGACAACTTCTGCTGGTGCGACCCGGTCCAGTCGGAAAAGACCCCGGACGGTCATTACAAATTGGCTCAGTTGGTAAGAGCAAACCAGGCCCTGTACCAGATTTGTACTACTTATGGTGTGCCATGCATCTCAGGCAAAGATAGCATGAAAAACGATGCTACTATCGGCGGGGTAAAGATATCCATCCCGCCTACCCTGCTATTCTCGGTAGTAAGCCGCATACAAGATGTGCGTCTTGCAGTAACCATGGATGCAAAACACCCGGGAGACTTGGTCTATGTGCTCGGAGCAACTTATCCTGAGCTGGGTGCTTCTGAATACCACGCCAGGTATAATTATATTGGATACAATGTACCGAAAGTAAGGATGAAAGACGCGCTGGCCAGGTACCGTGCCCTTTCAGATGCCATATATCAGGGCATTGTGTCATCCTGCCATGACTGTTCTGACGGTGGATTGGGAATTTCACTGGCGGAGGTCGCTTTCAGTGGTGACCTGGGTATGGTAATAGACTTAGGTGCTGTAATTGCCGAAGACGTCGACCGCCTGGACACATTGCTCTTTAGTGAAAGCCAGAGCCGCTTTGTTGTTACCATTAGGAAAGAGTATCAACAGTCTTTTGAGAATACAATGAGAGATACAGGCTGTGCCATGGTAGGCGAGGTGATCAAAAAGCCCTCATTAGTACTTGAATATTCGGGAAAAATAGTAGTAAATGAGAGCCTGAGCTCCTTAAAGGATGCCTGGAAAAGACCCTTGGCCTGGTAGGGATTCAGAGCTTAATCACCAGTGACAGATAATAAGAAAAATAGGTATCTTCTCAATAAGTTTGGGTATGTTGATTAGATACACGCTTGCTGGATTCCCGCCTACGCGGGAATGACGGGCAATAAAAACATTCGTCATTCCCGCGTAGGCGGGAATCCAGGTACATCACCCGGACTTATTGAGAACTTACAAAAATATTCTGTCAGAAGAGGCATTTCTCATACTTCACTCAGGAGAAATTCCAGAGGTCGCATATTACGGCTCAATCCATTACCTTACCGAAGATCCTGAAGGGCCTTTGCTTAATATTGAACCGCGGGATCTCATATCCCTTGAGGAGGCTGTTGTTCATCGCTACAGGACTATTATTCTGAGAGACCTCATACCTGGAAATCGGGACAGGAGTATTTACCGGGGGCTGAAAAGATGTACGGCTAACTGGAAGCGCCTTGTCAACTTTTCCGATAAAAGAAGTATAGACATTTCCTCCATACGTAAAGAGGTAATCGAGGCCTTGAAGGACTTTTTAAGCCAGGAAATTATGGACGTAAGCTCAGGCAAAAGAAAGACCTGTATAAATTGCTCTTATTCCGTATTGACAGAATTGGCATGCGGCCTGGGTTTGTCAAAAGATGATCTGCCCGCAAAGGAAAAATTTGAAGGATTGAGGAATTGAAGGATTGAGGGAACTATTTTTTTATGATTTAGAAATTGAGGGTATCGTATTGGTTTTAATTCCTCAATTCAGTAACTATGAATAGTAGCCGCAACAACAACAAATTAGTGACTTTCCTGGCCATAGGGCTTGCAGGGCTGATTCTTGCCATGGGGCTGAGGCTCTTTCTCCCATTTTTTGAGCCGATAGCCTGGGCCATTATATTGGGGCTTTTTTTCTATCCGATATACAGATGGATGAGACGAACTCTTAAGGTATCCGAAGGCTTGGCGTCTCTGGGGATGTGTATTCTTATAATCGCTTTTATTATAATTCCGGTCTTTGCACTTTTGGGAAGTCTGACTACCGAGGTAATAAGAGTATACACCGAGGTACAGGAGGACCTCCAGACTGGCGATTTTAACATAGTGCCGGATAAGGACAAATCTCCCATACTTAACAAGACAGTGACTAACGCCCTTGATATCCTCAAGACTCATGAGACAAGGGTCAAGGAAATATTAATTGATCTCTCAAAAAAGATGGGTGAATTTTTCCTAAAGCAGGGGACAGTGATGTTCAAAAATGTAGCCAACATCATCTTCAAGGCCGCCCTGATGCTGATAACACTTTTCTATATTTTTAAAGATGGGGAGCGAATGCTTCAGACCCTTAAAGACCTGTTGCCTCTACCAAGGCGTGATGTGGAAAACTTTGCAAAGGTCATGGAGGACGTCTTGTCTGCCACCCTTTACGGGAACCTGCTAAACGCAGTTATACAAGGGAGTCTTGGCTTCTTTATCATGTGGTCGCTGGATTTCTCTGCTTCTCTTCTCTGGGGCATGATAATGGGGTTTACTACCTTTATACCAATGATAGGACCAGCCCTGGTATGGCTCCCTGCCGCAATATACCTGTTCTTGGCAGGATTCTATCTTAAGGCCGCAATACTCCTTGCTTTCAGTATACTGATAATCAGCCAAATAGACTATTTCCTGAGGCCCCTCTTTATTAGCGGCAAGACCCAGATACACCCCCTTATCCTGTTTTTTAGCATACTGGGAGGGCTTAGCGTCTTTGGTTTCCTCGGGTTAATACTCGGGCCGATACTGATGGCCCTGTGCGTGTCTATTCTCGAACTCTACCGGCTGAATTCCCTGGGCCGGACGCGGGAAAAGGAAGCTTGAGTATCTTTGAGTATCTTATAGATGCGCAGTGACAAACCAGGTTATCTGAAATTACTTGAAAGCGGAGAGCTGGAGCGACGGGCCGACAAGGCTTGGGAATCCATGTCTTGCTGTAAGCTCTGTCCTCATCTTTGCCGGGTAAACAGACTTGAAGGCGAGCAGGGGTTTTGCAAGATCACCGACCAGGCAATAGTTGCCAGCTATGGCCCACACTTTGGAGAAGAGGCCCCTTTGGTGGGTACAAGGGGATCAGGAACTGTCTTTTTCTCCTGGTGCAACTTGAGGTGTCTATATTGTCAAAACTACGAAATAAGCCACTTGGGGGCCGGCCAGGCAGTATCCACCGAGGTCCTGGCCTTTTACTTTCTGTCCTTACAGAAAGATGGATGCCACAACATAAACTTCGTAACGCCATCCCATGTAGTGCCTTTTATATTGAAGGCCCTGGTGCTTGCTGCCAAGGGAGGGTTGTCCATACCTCTTGTTTACAACACCGGAGGGTATGATTCTATCAGGACTCTACGGCTACTCGACGGAGTAATAGATATTTACATGCCGGACTTCAAATACTGGGATAAAGACGTGGGTAAGCGTCTATCAGATATAGCCCGCTATCCTCAGGTGGCAAAGAAAGCCATTAAGGAGATGCACAGGCAGGTAGGAGACCTGATAATAGGCCCTGACGGGGTTGCGAAAAAGGGCCTTTTGATAAGGCACCTTGTCCTGCCCGGGGGACTGAGTGACACAAGATCCGTACTGAAGTTCATTGCTGAAGAAATTTCTCCAAATACTTACGTAAACGTAATGGACCAGTACAGACCCTGTGGCACGGCACATAAGTATCCCCCCCTGGATCGCAGGATTACACAGGATGAGTATGCTGAGGCATTAAGGACCGCAAGGGATATCGGGCTCAACAGGCTGGATAAGCGCAAATAATGGTCCCGGCTGGAAAAATCTTTGCCATAGGTGATATCCACGGTTGTATTGACAAACTAAGGACCCTCCTTGGCATGATTCAATTAGACTGGGACAAGGACCTGATGGTCTTTCTTGGAGACTATGTGGACCGCGGACCGGATTCTCGAGGGGTAATAGAGCTGTTGCTCGATCTAAAGAAAGAACATGCGGATCGGCTAATATTTCTAAAGGGAAACCATGAATGGATGTTCACACAGTTCCTTATGGGCGAGGAGCATGATTTATTTCTCCGGAACGGTGGCAGAAAGACCCTTGAGAGTTATTCAGTTGAAAAGGACAAAATAGAGATACCCCAAAACCACCGGGATTTTCTTGATCACCTGGATTTGTATTTTGAGACCGATGATTATATATTTGTACATGCAGGCATGAGGCCCTATATCTCCATTTCTGAACAAAGCCCTGAAGACCTCCTCTGGATCAGGTCACATTTTCTGAAATCTTCTTATGACTGGGGTAAAAGGGTCATTTTCGGTCATACACCGTTTTTTGTCCCATTAATTGAGGCCAACAAGGTAGGTATTGACACGGGTGCGGTTTATGGTGGAAGACTTACCTGCCTGGTACTCCCGGATTTTGAATTCATATTTGCATAGAAGGAATTGAAAGAGACCTATGGTTAGAGAAAAAAAGAAGAATTGGAGAGAAATAGACAGGATGCGCAACAGGAGTGGGGGCGCAGAACACAGAAAGGATGAGCGCAGCAACCTTGAAAGGGTCCTTGAAGATCCAAGGATGAAGGAACGCTATTTACAGGAAGCAGAAAAGCTGTTTATGGGTGCCAAGGGACGGCCGGAGCACTCTAAAGACCTCATGGCCATACATGAGTCCTATGGCAGGACGAGGTTCCTGTCTACTGTTAGACACTATGTGGACACTTATGGAATGCCGCAGGACTGGGGCGCGCTCCTTCTGATTCTGGATATCAAAAATGATCCGGAATTAGTATGTAAGGCTATTGATGGCCTTTGTGAACTTGTTGGAGAAAAAGGGCCTGTTGAACGAAAAGGCCTTGAAAGCAAACTGAGAGTACTAAGTCTCACCGCCAGGGATCCGGAAATCCAGGAAACTGCCGCTATACAACTCGCAGAGCTTTTTTGAAAAATATGCCGGATGGAGCAGCCATCTCCTGGGCCAGTCTTCTTGATGACTTTATGGCCCGCCTTTCTGTAGACCGCGGGGTTTCTTCCAGCACCCTTGATGAATACAGCCGTGATCTTTTAAATTTCGTTGATTTTGCAGACAGACAAAAACTCGCCGGTCCGGATAATGTAAGCCCCAACGACATATTGGCGTGGCTAAAATCACTTCGGGACTCTGGCCTTTCTCCCAGGACCACTGCCAGAAAACTTTCAGCCCTCAGGGGTTTTTTTCGCTTCCTGGTGGAAGAACACAGCCTGAACTCAACACCTCTTGCCGCAATCAATAATCCACGAATAGGGGGCCACCTCCCAGAGGTATTGTCGGTCTCCGAGGTTGAGACCCTGTTGGAACAACCTGAAGTAAATAAGCCCACTGGTTTGAGGGACAGAGCACTCCTTGAGCTTACTTATGCATGCGGGCTCAGGGCCTCTGAATCCGTGGGATTGAAACTTAACCAGATAGACATGAAGGTTGGCTATCTAAGGATACTCGGCAAAGGAAATAAAGAACGTGTAGTACCAGTGGGGAAGGTGGCTATAGAGTGGCTAAGCAATTATCTCAAGTCAGGCAGACCCAAGCTTCTGGGCAAAAAGGCCAGTTACTTTGTATTTGTAGGCAGGGCCGGGAAGCCCATTACAAGACAGAGGTTCTGGCAGCTATTCAAGGCCTATTCCATATCAGCAGGTATTAAGAGTGAAGTCTCTCCCCACGTGCTCCGCCATTCCTTTGCAACGCATCTCCTGGAAGGTGGAGCAGATCTGAGGGTAGTGCAGATGCTACTGGGCCACAGCAGCATCTGCACTACCCAGATATACACTCATCTCGACCTTCAGCACCTGCGCACTATCCACCAGAAGTATCATCCCAGGGGGTGAGAGATTGCTTTACATACTGTTGAGCCGGGCGCATTCACATGTTGGGGGATCTATAATTTAGTAATGAACATCGAACATCGAACGTCCAACATCGAACGTTGAATGGGAAAAGATGAAGAAACAGAAATAGCTGTCGAATGTTCGGTATTGGGTGTTTGTTTTTTCATTCGATGTTAGACGTTCGATGTTCGATGTTCATCTTTCAAAACAACCACGTATGGTATAAATGCAATAGGCGTTCACAGGTTCGGTGAACCCTGAACCCTTGAACGGTTACGGTTTACCAGATAGTCTGTACCTGTGAATAGTTCAGTATTTTCTCATCTTTTGTGACTATGGGGGCTCCCAATGAAATTGCAGTAGCAATTATTATGCGGTCTGCCGGATCGCTGTGAAGAGGTTGAGGCAAGTTCACTGATTTAATTGCAACAGAATTGTCAACAGGTATGAATTTGAAAAACGGCAGCATTTCTGACTTCGCTATCCAATCATTTAATTCCAGCGTAAGTATTAAACGTTTTTTTGCGATCAGGAGAGCAACCTCCCAGACACTGATAGATGAAATCATTATAGTCTTCTCTTCCACGGCAGCATCCACATATCTTTTTGCCCTCTCAGAGAGCAATTCCGGATTACTGATGAACCATACCCAGGCATGAGTATCAAGAACAATCATTTTAAAGACTCCCAATCATCTAACCCTACAGGAGCAGTTGGATCTTCATACTTGATCACAGAGTTGCGAAGTGCCTTTAGGCACTCGGCAGGATCTGCCGTAAATGGCACGATCTTTAAGACCGGTTTGCCCCGGTCACTAATGATTAATTCCCTTCCTGTTTGTTCCACTTCGCGAAAATAGTGCAAGGCGCGCGGTTTGAATTTTGATTTAGATATTACATGTTCCATAAAAAGCTCCTTTTTGAATTCGCAAAAACCGAAATGACATAGTCATAATACCATGGTCACCTTAGAAGATCAAACTGAAATACTATCGAAGCTTTGCCTCAGCCCCTGATCCGGACCGGCTTTAACAGCCGATTTCCCGAAAAGTATCATTCCGAAAAATAAGGCAAAGTGGAAAGCAACATGATTTAACTGCTTTATTCACAAAAACGGTGTATATTTAAGGACTTGCTTTTAAGCTATTTTATCAAAAAAATACAGAAACTACAGTACAGATATGGATTGGAAGCTTTTTAGAAACAAAAGGGGCAAAGATCAAGCAGGTTGCTGGAAGGATCGACTAAGACACTCTTTTCTGCCTGTGATACGCCAACGCGGTGAGTATTATGCCGAGCAGAGAAAGGCAATACTGAAAGAAGTCTCGCAGGAAAGGATTTTAGCTGCAGTCCAGGGCTCAAAGCTCTATACAGCGACAGTAGTTGACAGACATTCTGTAGACGGCAAAATTCACGTTTCCTGCACCTGTCCTTTTTTTCAACAGGGTTTCCCCTGCAAACACCTGTGGGCAGCCATAGTTGAAGCAGACAGGATCTTGGCAGCAGGGGGGATGCCGACCCTTTCCGGCGTTGACAAATATAAAAAGCCCCGGCCTAAGGAAAAGACCGATTGGCGAACACTGTTTACGGATGCCTTTTGGCAAGGAAAACCGATAGCCGCTCCATGGCTGGATGGTTCCAGCAAGTTCGTCCTGTGTTACGACCTGAACATCACCTCGATGGCCATAGAGGTATCTGCCTTTGAAAGGTACCTTAGAAAAGACGGTACACTGGGAAGAGAACGGAAACTTCAGGCAGCTACTATAGAACACAGTGGTCTTCCCAAGGTGGATCGTGCCATAATTGCTATGCTGGACAACGTATCCGGGAGAATTCCAAGAAATGATTTTTTCCGATATTACCAGCCGACCCACAAAGGTTTTGTAGACCTTGCCTTAGAACCAAGAGACCTTGAACTCGTCCTGCCTCTGCTGGCCGAGACAAAACGTTGCAGAGTGTTTCACTCAGCCAAAAAACAAATAGCAGATCCCCTCTATAAGGCAGTCCCATCTGCTGCATCGCTGGAACTGGCAGCAGAACAAAAAACCAAAAAGAAAAAAAAGGGATTCAAGCTCGTGCCATCAGTAAGGCTGAAACCGGACGGCAAAGACGTGCCGCTTTCGAATATACCTGTTTTTTTTCATACCTCGCCGGTGCTTTTCATATATGGCGGGTATCTTTTCGAGTTGCCGGGACCCAGCCTTTCGTGGATAAAGGCTACGTTGAAATCAGAGGAAATAGAGATATCCTCGAAAGACATCCGGGACCTTGTAGTCCAGGCAGAATCCCTCCCAGACAGCCCCAAAATTCGCTTATCAGAGGAGATAGCACCCCAAACCATAGAAGATTTATCTCCAAAGCCATTACTTATAGTGGAGCTTGAGAAAGGTTTCTTAAAGGCACAGGTCTTTATGAACTATGGAGATCTGGAAATAGACTGGCATGATCCAAGAGCCTCCGTGCTGGATACTGAAAGATGGCAACGGGTAAAACGAAATAAAGATGCCGAATCCGAGATCCTAATGGGACTACTTGACAGGGGATTTCGACAAGAGGACCAGCTATTTCAAAGGGATATTAAAGGGACGGCCGAAGTCCTTTCAGAATTGACAGAAGATGGTTGGAGGGTCCAGGGACAAAACAGAAAGCCTTTCAGGGGAGGTCGCATCACCGAACTAAGTATTTCTTCGGGCATAGACTGGTTTGATTTGGAAGGCGGAATATCCTTTGGAGAACATGTAGTCTCGTTGCCAAGGGCCATTAAGGCATTTCTAAGGGGAGAACAGACGGTCAAGCTCGGTGACGGAAGCACAGGGCTTCTTCCCGAGAAGTGGCTTTCCCGCAACCTGCCCGTACTTGAACTGGGTACTGCATCGGGACAAAAAAATCGCGGCAAAACGCTCAGATTTCCATCGACCCAGGCCTTGATCCTGGACGTTCTGCTGGAAGAGAATGAAGTCGAGTCCGTTGACCAGCGTTTCCTTGAGATAAAAAATGCCCTGAAGGACTTTTCGGGAATTGAAAGGGTCCCTGTACCTGCTGGTTTCAAAGGCGCCCTTCGGCCATACCAGGAGGATGCCATGGGCTGGTTTGCCTTTTTAAAAAAATTCAGTTTTGGAGGCATACTCGCTGATGACATGGGGCTTGGCAAGACAGTACAGGTCCTTGCATGGCTCGCAGGAGAGCTGGAAAATGGAAAAAAAGGGCCATCCCTTGTAGTGAGCCCAACCTCTGTCCTGTTTAACTGGCAGGCAGAAGCAAAGCGTTTTGTCCCTGATTTAAAAATATTGGCCTATACAGGGAACAATCGTTCAGACCTTATTAAAGAAATAGACCAGGCTGATCTGGTAATCACCACCTATGGTCTGGTAAGACGTGATATAGAGATTCTTAAAAATTTGCAGTTCAATTATATCATTCTGGATGAAAGCCAGGCGATCAAAAATTCCAACTCCCAGATTGCCAAAGCAGTGCGGCTACTCAGGGCCGGGCACAGGCTGTGTTTGACAGGCACGCCGCTTGAAAACAACGTGGGAGAACTCTGGTCCCAGATGGAATTCCTAAATCCCAAACTCCTAGGTTCCAGGGCGGTCTTTGACAGGAGGTTTGCAAAACCTATAGCCCGGGGAGATAAAACGGCCAGGGATATCCTTAAAAAAATGGTGATGGCTTTTCTCCTCAGGCGCAATAAAGAGACCGTAGCCAAAGAAATTCTGGGAAAAATGGAACATGTAATACTCTGTCCCATGACCGATGGACAGGCCAGGATTTACTCCCGGGTTCGGGACCACTACCGTGCCTCGATATTGGCAACCATAGAACAGCAGGGTCTCAACAGGAGCCGCATAAAGATACTGGAGGGACTCCTCAGGCTTCGCCAGGCAGCCAACCATCCTGCCCTTATCGGAGAGGATGGCGCAGGATCAGGCAAGCTGGACAATCTCATGACATTGATAAAAGAGGCCATTTCCGGTGGACATAAGGCCCTGGTCTTTTCCCAATTTACCAAGATGCTGGGCCTGATCCGTCGCTCCCTGGATGATGCCGGCATAATATATGAGTACCTGGATGGGAGGACTCCCCAGGCAAGACGTAAAGACAGGGTGCGCAATTTTCAGGACAACGAAGATATAAAGCTTTTCCTTATCAGCCTTAAGGCCGGAGGCTTGGGGCTTAATCTCACAGCAGCGGATTATGTATTTCTTGTAGATCCATGGTGGAATCCGGCAGTGGAACTTCAGGCGGTCGATCGAACTCACCGCATCGGACAGGACAAAAAAGTATTTACCTATCGCTTTATTACAGCCGAAACAGTAGAAGAGAAGGTCCTTGCTTTGCAGGAGAAGAAGCGGGAACTGGTCAGCGCCATCCTGAGTGGTGGGCAGGACATGCTACGGCAGTTGTCCAGAGAGGATCTGGATCTCCTGTTCTCATAATCACACCGGCAGGCAGTTCAGAATTGAAAAAGGAGACGGCCTATCAATTCCGGCCAAATACCAATGAACACGCATCTAAATACTAATGACAGGCATTGCCCTTTCAGCAAAGAACTATGCCATGGGATTTGTATCTATGCCAATATCCTGGAAAATATCAATCTAGGCCTGATTGCATTTGACACCAAAGAAAAAACCGTCGTTTTTCAGAACAAAACCGCCATTGACATGTTCGAAACAATTATTCCTAAAGATTACAAAGCACTCAGTGCCATTCTTCTTCCCGAAAAGATAGAAAATATTCACATAGAGAATATCCCGTCTCAAAAGACACTGAGGTATGGGGGCAGGCTCTTGGGTTATTCGGTTTATACCGTGTCTAACAGATATCTCTGGATATTCATAAGTGACATTACAGAGAAAGCAAGACTTGAATCAATCGCTGAAGCTGCAAATATGATGAATAATATAGGATATATTTTTTTCGGAATAAGACACGAAATCGGCAATCCTCTTAATTCCCTGAAAATGGCCTTGAGTGTTCTGCAAAAAAATATTAACCGGTATTCTTCAACAGACATATTGGAATTTCTGGACCGCGCTCTAAATGAGATATCCCGAATGGAATACCTTCTTAAGTCCTTAAAAAGTTTCAATATGTTTGAAAGATTGCATATCTGTAATGTGGATCTGCCATCCTTTATGGAAAAATTTCTACCTTTAGTAAAAAACGACTTTAAGAAAAAAAATATTAAGATCAAAACCATATTCTCGCCGGATGTTAAATATGCTCATGTTGATCCCAGGGCACTTCAGCAGGTAATGTTGAATGTCATGATTAATGCTTATGATGCCCTTAACGATTCTGAAAAACCGGAAATTGTCATAACGATAAAACAAAAGGGAAACCTGATATGGATAAACATTATGGACAATGGATGTGGTATGACTTGGGAACAACAAAGAAATCTCTTCAGGCCTTTTTATACTTCTAAGCCGCAAGGCACAGGCCTTGGGCTAGTACTCACAAAAAAAATGTTGGCTCAAATGAATGGAAATATATCGATCAGCAGTGTAAAAAACAAAGGCACTACCGTAACAATATCTATCCCTGGAGGTCAGGATAATAGTAGCGAAACCGCCTGATTTTCCAAAAAAATAATCATGCAAAAGCCTCATATAAAGGAAAGCCAAGCATGAAAAATGTCTTAATAGTAGACGACGAAAAAGTTTTCCTGCTCAGTCTTTCAGACGGTCTCAAGTCATATTCCGATGAATTCAATGTCTTGATAGCCTTCAACGGAAAGGAAGCTGTCAAAATCTTGGATTCCACCAAAATTGACCTGGTTGTTACAGACCTGAAAATGCCTGAAATGGACGGGTTTCAGCTCTTGGCATATTTGACCAGACATTTTCCTAATATACCAACAATCGTGATGACAGCATTTGGCACCCCGGACATGGAAGGAAAACTCCTTACTATGGGTGCCACTCAATACCTGGAAAAGCCTCTGGACTTCGATGTGCTGGCAGACAACATCCGCCAACACGTTGCGAGGGACGACTCTCAAGGCCATATCAAAGGCATCACTCTGGGCACGTTCCTGCAGTTTCTGGAAATGGAAAGGAAAACCTGTACTCTTACGGTAACATCCGATGAACGTATCGGCAGCCTGTATTTTCTGGAAGGAGAGCTAATCAATGCCAAGACCGAAACATCGGAAGGTGAGCAGGCAGCCTACGAAATCATTGGTTGGGACGAAACAGAGATAGAAATTAATTATTCATGCGAAAACAAGACTAAGACCATCACCTCCCCGCTCTCTTTTGTCTTGATGGAGTCTTGTAAAATTAAAGATGAAGAAGCCTCACAGCAACTTGAAGAACAAGAGACAAAGGATATTGAAGAAAAGGGGATTGATAAGATCGAAGAGATCGATTTCCTGGTAGACAAAAAGGAAGATGAAGCAAAACCGGATTACATAGAAGCAAAATACGAAGAACATTTAGTATCACAACCTGAAATAGAAAACGAATCAAAAGAATCAGGCATTATGACAGCGCAAGAAAAGTTGGAGCCGTTTAAGTCAATTATTGATTTTGCAGGTGCGGGGATTTTTACACCAACCGGAGAACCACTTGTCATGTTGCCGGCCGGAGAATTGAATTTAATGGAAATCGCTATATTAGCCAACAGCATACTGGTTAATGCCCAAAAAGCATCTCAAGACATGGGGGCCGGTAGCTGTGAAATGATCCATATAGAGACGGATCGTATTCATATACTTGTGCGGTGCTTAAATGAAGGCAAGGATCCATTCAAGGTCCATCCCGGCAAAGCTCACATACACATGGTCTTGGTGCTGTCCTCTGAGGCCGGTATCGGATTAGCCAAACTGAAAATGGCATCTATCATCAAGTCATTAGCAGATGATTTCAGGATTTAGAATATTTTTTCATACTCATGGCCGAACAGCGCGCACTCCCCTCTCATAGGAAAACATCCGGTCATTCTTGATTACGCTGCCATCGATAAAGAGAAAGACTTTGGCGCAACACTTACCCTGCTCTGCTGACGACCAATTCCAGAAAGTCCCACCACTAGAGAAAATTGGATCAATATGTATAATGTCGCCATCCTTGTCTGTATTTGATTTATTAATCTCATATATTTCCTTTAGCTCTGCAACTGCAGGAAGTCTCCAGTCACCATATCCGCCCGTGCTTAACTTATTAACGTATGACCTCGATTGTTCCCAATTCAAATATCTGCCAAGGTGAACATAACTATCCTCTCGGGTCCACATGAGACCGGTTTTTGTGTCTGTAATAGTGCTGTTTCTATGATCTATAAATCTGCCATCAGAAGAAACTACTGGTTGTCTGAGCTTCGCGAAGAGCTTCTTTTCCTCTGACGGTTTAACTGTAATTATTTTGCTTTCTGTCTCAAATCCTTTTTTGATTAATTTAATACTTATATTACCCTTCCTTACATTATCAAGACGTAAGGGTGTGACGCCTTTTTCTTTTCCATCAACAAATACCTTTGCCCCAGCAGGTAAACTCTTCACCACAAGACTACCACATAGACTTTCCAGATGAACATCAATCTTTGTCTTTTTCGATGCAGTTATGTTGACCTTTCTCTCCACAACAGAAAAACAATTTTTATTAACTTTTACTATGTGCAATCCCTTCTCAACATTTTCTAAATCTAAGGGTGTGACGCCTTTTTCTTTTCCATCAACAAATACCTTTGCCCCAGCAGGTAAACTCTTCACCACAAGACTACCACATAGACTTTCCAGATGAACATCAACTGTTGTCTCGCCAAGTGAGGGATTTACGACCAGATTACGTTTAACAGTACTATAATGGTTCTTTTTTATTTCTAAGTTAATAGCTCCTTTTTTCACCTTATCCAGACGAAGCGGAGTCACGCCTTTCATCTGCCCATCCAAATATACATTCGCACCTTCAGGATCACTTTTAACCGTCAACCCCCCAAGAAGTTGGGGAACAAGCTCTGCTTTGACTTCCTTAGTAGTTCCAAATTGCATTTCGACGATTTGTTCAAAATCATTATGGCCATTTTTTGTAACCTTAATTATATGCTTTCCGCCCATCCACATCCTAATGCTCAGAGGGGTCTCTCCTACATGATTTTCATCTAAAAAAACAGCCGACGCACTTGGCTCGCTTACAACTTTCAGGCCAGGTCTCAAGAAGACAAAAAGCCCCGTTGCCAAGAGACCCATTACAAGGATGGCTATCAGCCCGACCTTGAGCAGACATCCTTTTTTATCTTTTCCTCGTGCTTTTTCTTTGTCGTCAACTCGAACATGCTCAGGGACGCCGCTTTTATCTCCAACCTCCTCTTCTTTTGCCTCCGGGGCCTCAACCATAGCCCCAACAGCCTCCTGGACAGGAATCTTCTCAACAGGAGTCTCCTCAGGTTCGGGTACGCTGATCTCTTCACCTGCTTCTGCGTGGATTTCTTCTTCGCTCTCAACCTGAAGAAACTCGGAGATATCAACATCGTCGCCAACATCTTTTTCTCTGACCTTCTGAGGTTCAGTCGTACCTTCCATTCCTAAAAGAATTTCCTCAACAGAAGCCTCCTCCGGTTCGGATACGCTGATCTCTTCACCTGCTTCTGCGTGGATTTCTTCTTCGCTCTCAGCCTGAAAAAACTCGGAGATATCAGCCTCGTCGCCAATCTCCTCTTCTCTGACCTCCTGAGGTTCAGCCATATCCTCCATTCCTAAAAGAATCTCCTCAACAGGAGTCTCCTCAGGTTCGGATACGCTGACCGCCTTATCCAAAACCTCTTCTTTCTTCTCTTCTCCCGGTACGAGTTCGTCTCTCGTTAGCTTTAACTCCTCAAATGCCCCTGTCGCTGACCGTCGATCAGTCACATTTGGAGACATGGCCAGCACTACGGTATCCAGAAAATTCTTACTGTAACCCCGATCGCCAGCTTGCTTTAATGGCTCCAAAATTGGATCCGGCTCTTCATTTGCTGATGATTGAACTCGGACTTGGATTTCAGGGGGTTCCTGTCCTGTCACACACTCATAAACTACAGCACATAGCTGATAAATATCGGTCCACAACCCACCTTCCCCTTCATCAGTATACACTTCATCGGGCGAATAACCGGAAGGTGAAAGCGTATTTTCATTTTTGGATTCGCTGTTGAGGGCATAACGTACGGCTCCGAAGTCGATGAGCATGGCAGAGCCGTCTTTTTTCAAAAAAATTGTGTCCGGTCTGATGTCTCTATGATAAATTCCCTTTTCATGTATGGCTTCTATGCCGTCCAGAATATCTCTCAACCAGAGCTTGATCCGGTTTTCCGGCATAGTGTTGTCCGGCCCCATCTGGTCAAGTTGCTTTCGGAGAGTCACACCGTCCTCATGTGACATGACCATGTATGCGGTCCTATTGGCCCTAAAACACCTTAATATCCGCACAATATTTGGGTGACTGAACCTGGCGAGAGCTTCTGCTTCCTCCATGAAGTATTTGAGTCCCTTCTGAAAGACATCCTCATCGGAAGAAAATTTGGCAATTATCTCATCGTCTGATTTTCTGATTATCAAGTCCTGGGGCAAGAACTCTTTGATGGTTACGAGTTGGTCAAATTTAATATTAAAGGCCTTGTAAGTAATACTGAAGTGATCATATCTTAGGATTTCCTCGATCCTATACTGTTCAAGTACAGACCAAGCAGCTAAAGCATATTCTTGTATCACATCGTTGTAGTCAGTCACTGTTTTAATCCTATTTGGCGAACTTGCTTTTGTCCAAAATTATATGTTGAGCCTGTTGATAGACATACTCAATGACAGACAGCCCTTCACCTAAAGTAATCGGTTCCAGGTTCAGGGTTCCAGATTCAAAGGTTATAGTTTGCTGATATCCTCAACTTTATAACACAATGCTCAGATTAGCCTCTTTCACCCACTGGGTGAAACATAACATTCGTCCTTATTGACGCGTCATCATTTTGCTAACAGCCATTTAGGGATCTTCAACCGGGAACCGTGAACGTTGAACCGCTCAACCCAGGTTTCATATAGGCTATTCATGTCCTTAAATGATGTTTCGGAATAAATCAGGGTAATATTGATTCATTGCAACGATTATTAAAAAATTTTGGGTCAACCGGAACTGGTGTGATAAATTATCCCCTTTTTGTCAATTATTCGTTGTTTTACAGGTGGTTATGCCAATATTAAATATTGACATTTTTTACCCTTTATACCTTTGTTAAACCGTTGATATATTAGCAATGTTTGTAACTTCTCAATAAGTCAGGGTACCAGTCACTGGATTCCCGCCTTCGCGGGAATGACGGGCGCTCACACCCAATCGTCATTCCCGCGAAGGCGGGAATCCATTTAGATAGTCGCAAAATATGATTTGCCCGGACTTATTGAGAAATT
>DFBQ01000134.1 GCA_002367355.1 Deltaproteobacteria bacterium UBA3076
TTAAGTTTTTTTTGTTGGCTTGTTATTTCCTTTCTGTTTTTTGTTATTATTTTTGTTGGTTGAGCATCAGAAAGAAATGCTGGCGGAGTAAGCCCACCCCAGTCAGGGGGTTTGTAGTTTTTTAAAGAATCTAGAATTACTTTTTGTCGATTCTTTTTATATTCCATCTCGATTTGACTACCTGTAATTATTTTGTTTTGATGCTTTTCAATATGGTCGAGAAAACCGATACTAACATCACTGCTTCTAATCCGATAAAAATCGAGGAAAATATTTGTATCAATGAATATTAAGGGATCCATATATTTCCTATATGGTTAACCATTGATTAACAACCACATTTGCCTTGATGTGCTGATATTGAATACATTTTCAAGCAAATGTACTTCACCCTGTTATCATCCATTATATATTTCCCAGCCTCTGTCATTACGGGATTGACGTAGCGCTTTTTCTTTACAAAGAACAGATCCTCCAGGCGCCAAATGATATCATTCACTCTATCGGCAAAATCAGGAATCAGCTTTAAATCTCTGGGTTTTGGTTTTTTGTAACCGTTCACGGGCAGGGGGTGTTTCTTGGAACGGCTTAACGGAAGCCCCCGTAGTTTTCTTGGTTTTTGCCTTGGGGGAGACTGCATCGCCGGAGCGCAGCATAGGCGAATGCGGAGGGGGCAAAATATCCCCCGGGGCAAAAGCCTTAGAAAATAAGGGCCTGAAGTGTGAAAGTGAAAAGAAATGCCTCTTGCCCGTGAACGGTTACAAACTATTTAATGACTTGTGCTTTTGAGACTGAAACAAGAGTGACTCCAGCTCTTAAGCTCTTTATTTGTAGCCGTTCACGGGGTATGAAATGATTGTAACAATGCGTTTTTTAAGCATTAAATAGGATAAATGCGTTTCGACCCTAAAAGTTGCCAGATTCTGGAATTCCTTTAATACCAGAGAGTTGTAAGTTTCCAGTCTGATTTGCAGGATTTGCTGGGTTCTCTAACTGCTTGAAAACTAAACATTTATACCCCGTGAACGGTTACAATAGTTTTCTGTATAACTCCTTTATAAATTGCATGATGGCGAAAAAAAATCAATGGAAATTGCAAAAAAGCCTGAAAAATCATTCTCTGAGCTACATAAGATAAAAAAAGTAATGATATACAGCCATTGGATAATAACGAGAAAGAGACGTTTATGGGTTCATTTCCGCAAGTTGATCCGAGATACTGTGAAGTTTTGGCGTCAAGGCAGGTTCCACACAAGGAATGGCGTGAACATCAAAAGTGGGTGCGGTATTATCTTCACTTCCGCAATAAATATCGGCACGTACCCGATGATCCTGAGAGTATTCCGCTTTTTATCGGGAAGCTGGCTTCGAAGAATCAAACGTCCGCGCAGCAGGATCAGGCGCGTTGCGCGATAGAATTTTACTTCGTTCTGTTGTCGCCAAAGCCGCCATGCCTGCAAAGACCAGTATCTGACGTTCCGGCTGCTTCCGAAGTCAAAGAGAACTTCACTGTCGTCAAAAAACAAGATGGAGTTAGCCATTATCATCAGGTCTCAAAAGGGGAAACGGATTGTTGCCTTCCTGAAAACAGGGAAAAATCAGCTTGTTCTCACATACATGCGGATTCCGTTAGAGAGCGGGGGAATGCAGGATGGCGGGATGTGGAAACAAAGTTGAAAGATGAAATACTTCTTCGTCATTATTCACCCAAGACACTCCAGGCATATGCGGGATGGATGAGGAAATTACGAGGTTTTATGCTCAACAAAAATCCATTGGAATTGACAGGTGCCGATGTTAAGAGTTTTTTGACTGATCTGGCAGTGAAGAAGCAAGTATCCGCCTCAGCGCAGAACCAGGCATTCAACGCTTTGCTGTTTCTGTTCAGGCATGTTTTGAAAAAGGAACTCGGTGACCTGTCAGATACTCCGCGGGCGAAGCGAAGCAGGCATGTTCCGACAGTGCTTTCGAAGCATGAAGTTGATGCTCTTTTCGCAGAACTCAAAGAGCCCTACAAGCTATTGGCGATGATCAACATCCGCCAGGTCCAGCAGATGCTCGGTCATAGCGATGTGCGGACGACGATGATTTACACACATACCATAAGGACTGATCTCAAACCACTGAGAAGTCCTCTTGAGGAGACGATCACATCAGACGTGATATCGTATCGTATCCAGGACGCCCATGAAAATATGCGTCTCATATCCTGTTGATGTATGCTATGGATTCGGACTGTCCCTGAATCCTTTAGCATCTTTTGTATTTCTGTTGGTAAATAGATTTGATGATTTCCATTCGATTAATCGCATTAATATACCTCCTTTAATTTTGATTTGTTTAACGACCTATTTTTTCTTTGAAATGATGACGTACCTGCTGGTTACACCGATTATTTTTCTCTTTTGCATGGCGGATACTACATTTGCCTTAAAACGCTCTGAGGAGAGTGGCGCCTGAAAAATATGGGTTTCCTGCCAGCCGCTTTGATTTAGAATCCAAAGGTAATCATTGATTAAAATCGAATTCACCCGGATTTCATTTTTGGCAGGGGTGTTTTGGAAATCGCGCCAGTCGGCATTGATAAATGCCATCTGTGTGCTCTTTTTGGCGTTCAGGTGTGCCAGAGAAAAGAAGTTTTCCAGAAATTTTAGATATTTCGCTTTGGACATTCCTGATATGCCATCAGGATCGTAGTTGTTTGATTGCTTTTTAAAATAAGGCGGATCAAAAATAATCAGATCCGGTTTGGTTTTACCTTTTATTGGCCATTTTAAATTGGTAATATCCCATAAACAGGGTTCAATTTCCGGTCGTGTATCCGGCCGATCGTCCATGTCAAAGCTCCAGCATTTCCGGTTAAACGCGAGACAGGTGTCAGCCACCACGCCACCGCCAGCCATGGGATCAAACACCAGATCGTTCTGATCTGAAAAATAATACAGGATGTGTGCGATCATTTGGGCCGGGATTCGACCGGGCCAATCGTCTCCGAAACGTTTATCACAATCATTCCAGTTCCACAGGTCCCATGTTCGCAGTCCCCAGTTAAGCGCCTTGAATCTATCAAGATCGCTTTTGCCCTCCAACGCAATGGACCAGACCATCGGCTCAGTCCAACCATGCTTTTCAGCTACCTGGGGGACCGTGAAACCTCTCTTCAAATCAGCATTTGGGGATTTTGGCAATTCTGCCTTTTTCCCCAAATGGTCTCTTATAATGTCTCTGGTCTGACCTAACCTCAGCGCAATTCGCTCTTGGGGAATCCCAAGATAATTCATACAGAATATCTTAAAATTTAGTTCCATCTGGGTTGCCGCCCGGAGATCGACTATATAGGAATCAACTGTTCTTCTTGATCGACCGATTGCTTTTCCAATTTCGGCAGATGTCAATCTTGAGTTGTTTTGAAACGCCCGACGAGCCGTCGTTCTTGCTTCTTCCTCGGTTAACTGGAGAGGGCCTATTGCCTTTTTCGCTGCATAGAGGATGGGATCAACACCATCCAGCGTTATAATGTGGGCCGGTATTTCGGTTGCGCCGATCTCCTTGTATGCATGCCAGCGATGGGCCCCGTCAAGAATGCGGTATTTATCATCATATTCCGGATGAATCTGTACTTCGATAGGATCGATCTTAAACCCATCCCGTATATTTTCGGCAAACATCGAGACGCGTTTTGGATAAACACTGCTTCTCGGATATATTTCCTCATCCAGAATTATTTGTGTAATGGGAACTGTGCAGGCTGTTTTTGCCATGATGCCACTTTCTGCAATAAGGTTTAACTGGTACCCACCATCACCACCAGCCTCTTCGTGGTTTAAAAGTCTCACTCTGCCGGATAAACAACTGCCTCAACCTTTGTTTCACTGCTTCCTTCAACTACACTTCGATCTTCATTAATAAAAAAGATAATCCGTTCTCCACTCACCCGGTTAGGGCCTTCCAAAACCTGGGCCGCACCCGTAATAGTTATCTTTTCAGCAGGTTTATCGTAGATAGCCTGCTCGCCGGTACCAACACGTTCACCCTGGATTATACGTACGTGACCTGTGGCCACGATTTTTTTAACAGCCTTTTTTGTTTCCCCCCCCTGTTTTCTTTTTTCATAAAAGACATCGAGTTTGTCAGAATGTATTGTAAGATCACCTCTTGTGGCCTTCACATGCCCGGTGAACACTACAATACCGGATTTATCCATCGACTCCATAAGGTCACTCTCTATATTTATCGGGAGCTTGCCTTCACCTGCCGGTCCGGCAGGTGAGGTGTCGGGGGCGCCTATCCGGGCCATAGCCATCGAGCAGTAAAAATGCATAAAAATAAGGGTGCAAAACCAGATAGCTGAGGCTACATTTCCAGCCTTGCTCATTTGCCGGCGTACACAAAAATTTTGACGCTTCATTATGATTCCTCTTAAAGTTCCAGCTCGCCATTTTCTGGCAGAACGGCTGTCTGTCTCTTTACCGTGAGTTTACCATCTTGAAGATCGTACTCAAGCCCTTCTCCCTCCATTTCCAGTCCGTCTCCTTTGATAAGTACTCTGTCCTTGGTCCAGATTAGTTTTTTCTTCTGACTGAAGTGCATAGTTTCTGAAAATAGCGTAGAACCGTCTTTAGAGTGTATTTTTACATCGCCATTCAGTGACATTTCATCATTATCGATTCTGTACACGCCTGAATCAGCAGTAACAGTAACATGACCTCCTCCAGTAGGGAAAAACTTTATTCGTATCCTTTCCAGGTCCATGATGTTTTTGTCCTCATAGAGTCGGGCTACATTTGCCTTTAGGACCCACTGGGTCTTTTCGCCGATATTTCTCGTGTAACAAATACCCTCAAAGGTAAGATCGGCCTTCATTTTTTTGAAATCCGTGGTCCATTGATCACTGGTAGTCTTGCTTTGCGGCCACGGCCTCCAGAGAGCTATCAAGAAAAGGATGCCGGCAAGTATCCAGAATAGATGTCGTTGTTCAAGTTTCATGCATTGACCATCGGTTTTGCAAGATATTCAGAGACGGGATTAATGGCAAGCCTGGTTTGTATTCTGAGGAAAAAGCAAATACGATATCAAGGGTTAAGGTAATGATTCAGGAATTCGCTCCTCCTCTTTTGGGCCTTGAGGATCAGTTCGCAGACTTCTCTAACCGCACCCCTTCCCCCTGGTTGTTGTGTAACATAATCAGCATAGTCTTCCATGGATTGTGCGGCATCGGCAACTACTATGGCAAGACCCACCTTCTGAAGAAGGGGTAGATCCACCCAGTCATCTCCCATGTAAGCAACTTCTTTATCTTCTATCCCCAGATTCTCCTTTATTCCCTCGCATGCTTTTATTTTGTCAGGCAGTCCTTGATATACCAGCTTTATGCCTAATTCCTCGGCCCTGATAGCAAGGGCACGAGAAGAACGGGAACTGAGAATAGCTACATGGATTCCAGCCAGACCGAGGAGCTTAAGGCCAAGGCCATCGTGCACATGAAAGCTCTGCACCTGTTCTCCTTTAGAGGTATATACAATACTTCCGTCGGTCAGCACTCCGTCGACATCCAGCGCAAGAAGGCGGATGTTGCGGGCCTTTGTCATGAGTAGTTCTTTATCTATATGTGCCATATGAAAATGCAATGTTGGATGTTGAATTTTGAATGCTGAATTGTGGAAGAAGATTTAAAAGACATATACCTTAATTCAACATTCAGCATTCAACATTCATAATTTAGTCTACCGCCTGCCTGATCCTGGAAAGGACCTTCAGCAGGTCTGCAGCAGCTTCAAAGGAGAGACTGTTGGGGCCGTCACAAAGGGCCCTATCCGGATTTGGGTGGACCTCCATGAAGATTCCATCCACTCCTGCTGCCATTGCAGCCCTGGCAAGGGTGGGCACGAATTCCCTCTGGCCCGATGAGCATCCATCCCCACCGCCTGGGAGCTGAACACTGTGTGTGGCGTCGAAGACCACAGGAGACCCGATTCCCCTCATTATAGCCAGGCCCCGCATGTCAACCACCAGGTTGTTGTAGCCAAAAGAGGTGCCCCTTTCAGTGAGGATTACCTGGTCATTTCCACTCTCTTTTATCTTGGCAACTGCGTGTCTCATGTCCCACGGGGCCATGAATTGCCCCTTTTTAATGTTGATTGGAAGACGGGTTTGAGCTGCTGCCACCAGAAGATCTGTCTGTCTGCATAGAAAGGCCGGTATCTGTATACAGTCAAGGACAGTTGCGGCTGCCTCTGCCTGGTCCGGAGTGTGGACATCTGAGATCACCGGCACATTCAGTTCCTCCTTGATGGCAGAAAGCATCTCAAGGCCTTCAGCCATTCCAGGTCCTCTGTATGATCTTATAGATGTCCGGTTTGCCTTGTCGAAGGATGCCTTGAATAGATAGGAAAAACCGTAATCCCCGGCAGCCTGAGTCATGAAGGCGCCGATGGAAACGGCGGTTTCAATATCTTCCAGCACGCAAGGTCCCGCGATGAGTAAAGGCGGCTGCTTTGCCCCGATACTGACTCCGGCTATATGCACGTTCGTTACTTGGATATCTTCTGTACTCATTGTTTCATACTTTGAGCTTTTATTTTTTTTGCAAGTGCAGCATGTATAAATGCCGCAAACAGGGGATGGGGATCAAGGGGCCTGGATTTGAACTCGGGATGGAACTGACAGGCAAGGAACCATGGATGTTCCGGTATTTCAATAATTTCCACCAATTCACCATTGGGACTCAGTCCGGCGAACCTGATTCCAGCGTCCTCAAGGGCTTTGCGATAGGAGTTGTTGAGCTCGTATCTGTGGCGATGCCTTTCGGAGATCTGCTCGACTCCATAGGCGGCATATGCCTTGCTGTCCCGGGCCAACCGGCATGGATATGCGCCAAGGCGCATTGTGCCCCCCTTATCGCTGTTCTCCTCTCTTTTTTGTATTTTATTGGTGCGGTAGTCGTACCATTCCTTCATCAGGTAGATTACCGGATCAGGTGTGGTAGGAGCGAATTCAGTGCTGTCAGCCAGGGGCAGCCCGGCTACGTTTCGGGCAAATTCTACAACTGCCAACTGCATGCCCAGACAGATGCCGAAAAAAGGCACCTTGTTTTCTCTGGCATAAGTAATGGCCTCAAGTTTTCCGGGTATTCCCCTTGAGCCAAATCCCCCCGGGACCAAGATCCCATCGGCCCCTGAAAGCCGGTTTGCCAGCTCTTCGCCCCTTGCTTCCTCTGAGTTCACAAAGTCTATTTCGACTTCGGAGCTGTTTGCAACACCCCCGTGGAACAGGGCCTCATTCAGGCTTTTGTAGGATTCCCTGAGGTTTACATACTTACCGACCATAGCAATCCGCACTTTGTGCTGTGGTTCCTTAATCTTGGCAATAAGGTCCTCCCACTCGGTAAGCACAGGTGCCCTTGTCCACATGTTAAGGGATTCGATGATTTGTTCGTCCAGCCCTTGCTCGTGAAATCGTATCGGCACTTCATAGATGCACTTTACGTCTTTGGCTGCGATAACCCGGTCTTCTTCTACATTGCAGAATAATGATATCTTGGACTTAATATCCGGTGAAAGATCGATCTGAGTGCGGCAAAGCAGGATGTCCGGCTGAATACCTATGGATAGCAGTTCTTTTACGCTGTGTTGTGTTGGTTTTGTCTTGAGTTCACCTGCTGCCTGGATATAGGGCACATAGGTCAAATGGATATAAAGGGTATTTTCAGTACCCAGGTCGCTCCTTAACTGTCTAATAGCTTCCAGAAACGGCAGACCTTCAATGTCCCCTACCGTGCCTCCTATTTCAATAATGGCTATATCTACTTCACTATTTAATTGAAGAATCGCCTGTTTGATCTCGTCAGTTATGTGAGGGATGACCTGGACAGTACCTCCAAGGTAGTCTCCCCTTCGTTCTTTTGTGATAACGCTATAATAAATACGTCCTGAAGTGTAGTTGTGCCTCTGTCCCAGCTTTGCATGGGTGTAACGCTCGTAATGTCCGAGGTCCAGGTCTGTTTCGGCACCATCGTCTGTCACAAATACCTCACCGTGCTGGAAGGGGTTCATAGTGCCGGGGTCCACGTTTATGTATGGGTCAAGCTTCTGAATGGTGATCCGAAGCCCCCTGGCTTCGAGCAATGCACCTATGGAAGCTGCTGCCAGACCTTTCCCCAGAGATGAGAGGACACCTCCTGTGATAAAAATGAACTTTGTTTTCATGTTTATAAAATCCTAAGGTTATTTCCTTTTTTTAATTCAAAATTCAAAATTTAGAATTCAAAATTGTGTCTAAACGGCCTTTTCGTTCAGACACTAATTACTTCCAAGCGGTTTCCAGGGCAAATTATTTCTTCACTGCCATACGGAGCAAGGCATTGACTATTGCTATTGCCACAGTACTGCCACCTTTTCGCCCCAGGGTCGTAATGTAGGGAACATCTTGCTTCAACAGAAGTTCCTTGGACTCAGCGGCGTTCACAAATCCTACAGGTACGCCGATTATTAGATCCGGCCTGAACTGTCCGGAGGATACCAGTTCTATAATCCGTAAAAGGGCGGTGGGGGCATTGCCGATTGCCACAATTCCCACATCATCCCGCACCCCAAGGGTCATGGCAGCCTTAGCTTTGGTACAACCAAGGTCTTTTGCCATCTCTATGCACTCCTTGGTCTTAATAGGGGCCAGAACATATACCCCCAAAGGTTTTGTGAAACCGGGACTTATGCCGGCAGCTACCATTCCAACATCCACGAGTATGGATCTGCCTGCCCGCAAGGCCCTTACCCCATTTTTTATTGCAGCAGGATGGAATCTGACATTTTCAGCAAAATCAAAATCAGCCGTGGCGTGGATAATCCTATAAACTACAGGGAGTTCCTGGTCATTGAAAGTGGTGGGACCCAGTTCCTGAGCGATTATTTCCATACTCCTGGCCTCAATCTCATCCCCGGAAAGACCGGTCACGACCTCCAGACTGACATTCTCGGCCCTCATTTTTCTATCCCTTCCCTTGCCCTCACTCCCTTGCTGAAATAATGCTTTATCATTCGCGCTTCTGTTACCAGATCGGCTCGCGCCATTATTTCTTTAGGCGCCCATTTCCCGGTAAGTACGAGTTCTACATCTTGAGGCCGTTTTTCCAAAAGGCTTATTACGCCTTCCAACGGAATGAGCCCGAAGTGAACGGCCACATTTATTTCATCAAGTACGATCAGGTCATATTTTCCATCTACCATGTCCTGCATTGTTTCACTGAGGCCGGCCCGGGCCATTTCCACCTCTTTCTCTGAGGGCTTTCCTTTAGTAAACCTGCCTGAGCCGTACTGACGAATGGTGACTTGTTCCCCAAGTTTTTTAAGGGCCTTTATTTCACTGAATTCGCCATGTTTCAGAAACTGACAAAACAATACCCTCCAGCCAGCTCCAACTGCCCGGAGGGTCAGCCCAAGAGCAGCAGTGGTCTTTCCCTTTCCGTCCCCGGTATAGACGTGGATATAACGCGCTTCTTTCTGCAAGTGTCTCCTTTGGATCCTTATGGAAAAATCGGGCTTAAAATATTAAACGGCAGCATTAGCGTGTTCTTGACCAGGTCTATCATGGCTCCGCCTACTGCGTCAGGTGACAGGACCGTGACCTCCGGGTCTTTTATTTGTCCCTTGATTTTTACCGGAAATGCTACGATGGCAGCGTCCTTTCCTCCTATGGCCTTCCCCAGCAAAGGTACCTTTGAGACAATGGTGTCTATGGTCTTCAATGGAGCTACCAGTACAATCATGTCTGTATCCATGTCGTCCAGATCAATTGTTCCGCTACCAAAGAAGTTTAGCCCTTCCCCTTTAATTATTGCCTGATTAATATACAAGTTGTTGTTCTTTATATTTCCTTTAATCTCCATTTGTGAAAAAGGAAAGCCTTCAGTAAGGAGATCCGGGAATCCGTTTTTGGAAAAAAGGTCTATGACATTGAGGACGCTAAATATCTTGGAGAGCAGTGTCATACGTCTTATCCTACCATTGGCGGAATGGAGTTCCGCCGTGCCCCTTTGCCAGTTTTTGAGTGTCCCCTCAAGGCTTACGTCCAAGACAAATGGCCCCTCTAATATATTTTGGTCATGGCCGAGGCATGAAAGCACGTCCTGGAAAAGCACTTTTTTTTCGTGATCAGTAGAAATGAACAGATTGGCCATGCCGGGGCCGGGTCCTGAACGCCAGGTGCCGGTGGTATTGAGACCACAGATTGTTCCGGAGGATATAGAGACGGCTGTTTTTCCCTGGGGCAAGAATTTCACCTGACCTGTGAGGGGTTGCCAGACATAGTCAGTAACTTTTTGGTCTTTATCAGGGAAGGCCGCTTTTTTTATGCTTGTGTATTTAAACCTATCCAGATCGAAATTGATTCTGCCTGTAAGAGAAAGGTGAGAATGTGGTGATTTGGGAGTAGGTGCAAGGTCGGGGGAAGGATGTTTTTCTTTGTATGTGTCAATGAATCGGGAGAGATTTTTCCGGGAAATGGAATCGGATTTCAGATCCAGGTCCAGATCAATATTATGCTTTGAGAATGAGGCCCGTCCCTTAGATATCACTGATTCGCCATTTATCTCCAAAGAGAGTTCCTCTATGTCTGTCCATGAGTTATGACCTGCCAGGTTGGCATAT
>DFBQ01000139.1:0-4075 GCA_002367355.1 Deltaproteobacteria bacterium UBA3076
TTAGTAATTATTTTCGCGTTTTTTTCCGGCAGAAAATTCTGAGACCTGAGACACAATCACGAAAACACGAAAGATTGAAAGCACGAAATAAAACAACATTAGATACCTCCAGACATACACAGACCGGCATTTTTTGCCCATAAAGGGAGAAACATTTCAGAGAATTTTTTAAGAAACCGATATAGGAGTAGCAGTGCTTATTTAGTGTCTGAACGGAAAGGCCGTTCATACACAAATTCGAATTCTAAATTTTGAATTTTGAATTAAAAAAGGAAATAACCTTAATATGTTAATTGTCCCTGAGGTAACTTCTCAATAAGTCCGGGCAAATCATATATTTTGCGACTATCCAATGGATTCCGGCTTTCGCCGGAACGACAGGCGCTCACACCCAATTGTCATTCCCGCCTGCCTGTGCGTCGCACGCAGACAGGCGAAGGCGGGAATCCATTGACTGTTACCCAGACTTATTGAGAAGTTACTCCCTGAGCTAAATTGAGAAAGCAAAGTTTAGGGTTTTCATTCAGGCGCTGAGTAGAGGAAAATGGGAAAATTAATGCCGCTACAGAAGCTCATTGACCTTGATGAACTTCAAGCTATTCAGAATAGCTTTGCAGGTACAGTCGGCACATCTTCAGTAATCTTTTCGCCTGAAGGCGTGCCTTTAACCCGTTTTTCCAATCCAACCGGTTTTTGTTCCCTGATTCAGTCAACAGATGAAGGAAAGAAACGCTGTTTTCAATGCTTCATGGAGATGAGCCGGAAGGCACTAAAGTTAAAAGAGTCGAAAATTCTGTATTGCTTTGCCCAGGCTGGTCATTTTGTCGCGCCGATTATTATTGATGGTGTGCACAAGGGAACCATGTTTTCCGGTCAATTCATACCACAGGAGTTTTCTCCAGAGCAGCTAAAGGATATTGAGAAGCTGGCCGGAGAGATAAAACTGGACCCAGGACTACTGCTTGAAAAAGCCAGGGACATGCGCGTGGTTGAGGAAGACGTGGTCTGGAATTATTCAGCTTTATTGTGTCAGATAGTGGATGTGCTTGCAAAGCTGGGGGCGCAAAAGGCCGGACTGAGCCGGGCAAAGGATGAACTGCAAAAGGCACGTGACGAACTGGAAATCCGTGTGCAGGAACGTACTGCTGAACTAAAACAGAAAATCACGGAGCGCAAACAGGCTGAAAAGATAGTGCGCAAAGAGAGGGATATAGCACAGAAATATTTTGATATCTCTGGAGTCATGTTCGTAGTTATTGATGCTGACTGGAAAGTCAGACTTATAAACAGAAAGGGCTGCGAGATTCTGGGATATAGAGAAGAGGATATCATTGGTAAGGACTGGTTTAGCAATTTTCTCCCGGAAAGAATCAGAGATAAAGTAATGCGGGCTTTCGAATCGTTGACGGCAGGAGATGTTGAGCCGGTTGAATATCATGAGAATCCTGTTTTGACAAAGAGCGGCAATGAGAGAGTTATATCCTGGCACAATTGTATCTTAAGAGATGAAGAGGGCAGGATCCAGGGCACATTAGGTTCAGGAGAGGACATCACCGGGCGCAAACAGGCTGAGGAGGCGCTGCGGGAGAGCGAAGGGAAATATCGTTCATTGATAGATGATGTGCTTGATACCTCTGATATAGGAATTTTTATCCTTGACGTTGAATTCAAGGTTATCTGGATAAACCATGCAACAGAAAAATACTTTGGTTTGAAAAGAGAAGATGTGATTGGAAAAGATAAACGACAACTTATCCGTAAGAGGATCAAAAATATTTTTGAAGATCCGGAAACCTTCAAGCAAAAAGTATTCGCGACTTATGATAACAACACATATATCGAAAATTTTGAATGCCACGTGCTTCCTGACGAAGAACAAGAAGAATACTGGCTTGAACATTGGAGCCAACCAATCCGATCGGGACTTTATAAAGGTGGTCGTATTGAACATTATTCAGACATCACCAGGCGCAAGCAGGTGGAAATAGAACTACAAAAAGCCAAACAAGGCGCCGAATCTGCCAATATTGCCAAAAGCGAGTTTCTGGCCAACATGAGCCACGAGATACGCACTCCCATGAACGCAGTCATAGGTTTCACGGATATGCTGCTTGATACCGATCTGGATAAAGACCAGATCGATTATGCAAAAACGATCAGGGGTAGCGGGAATGCCCTGCTCTCTGTGATCAACGATGTCCTTGATTTTTCCAAGATCGAGGCAGGGGAGATGGATTTTGAAGAGATCGGCTTTGATCCGGAACTCCTTGCCTATGATGTCTGCGAGCTGATCAGCCCAAGGGTTCAGCCAAAACCCATTGAGATCCTATGCCGTATTGGGGATAATCTGCCTTCGCAGGTACGAGGAGATCCGGGGCGTTTAAGACAGATTCTGACCAATCTGATAGGTAATGCTACCAAGTTTACCGAGTCCGGTGAGATTGAACTTGCCCTGGATATTGAGGCAGAAAAAGATGATCAGGTGAAGCTCCATGCTGCGATACGGGATACAGGCATTGGCATCCCGAAAGACAAATTATCCACCATATTCTCGCCCTTTCAGCAGGTCGATGGTTCAACAACAAGAAAATACGGCGGCACAGGTCTGGGTCTATCCATATGCAAGAAAATGTCAGAGATTATGAGGGGAGATGTCTGGGCGGAAAGCCCGGGTCCTGGAAGCACTTTTCACTTTACTGCATGGCTTAAAAAAGCTGAAGATAAAGAAGTCAGAAGATTTACCCCTGTGTCACTGACCGGAAGAAAGGTCCTTATCATTGATGATAACCAGACCAATCTAGATATATTGACACACCTTCTTGAGTTGGTCAGCATGCGTGTAGTTGCTCTTAGAAACAGTGCGGATGTTGTTCCAACATTGGGAAATGCCTTTCAGTCCGGAGATCCTTTTGATTCTTGCATTCTTGATATTCAAATGCCGGGCATGAGTGGCTATGACGTAGCAAAACAGATTCGTAATCCCAAATCATCAATCATCAATCATCAATCATCAATCCAGAGTCTTCCCCTGCTTGCCCTGTCTTCTTTGATGGAGCGGAATGCCAGAAAATGTGAAGAGGCTGGTTTTAATGGCTTCCTGAACAAACCGATTCGCAGAGAAAAGCTTTACAGGATGCTGGAAAGAATAATTGGAGAAAGGGAAGTTGAAGGCAAAAAAGATAAAGTAAAAGAAAAGATCATTACTCAGTATTCGGTCCGGGAGGAGATGAAGCATTCTGTGCGTATTCTTCTGGCAGAGGACAATTCTGTCAACCAGAAGCTGGCAAAAATGATGCTGACCAAGGCAGGGTACCAGGTGGAGGTGGCCAATAACGGCAAGGAGGCAGTTGAAAAATACACCGCATCCCCAGAGAATTTTGACCTGATTTTTATGGATATTCAGATGCCGGAGATGGATGGGCTTGCCGCTACGCGGGAAATTCGAAAACAATCATCAATCAACAATCAAAAATCAACAATCAAAAAGATTCCTATCGTTGCAATGACTGCCCACGCAATGAAGGGTGATAGAGAAAGATGTATTGAGGCAGGTATGGATGACTACATCACAAAGCCTATCAAAAGGGGGCTTGTCTTTGAGGTCCTTGAAAAGTGGGTTTTTTAAGGGAGGTCTTATGAATCTTAGGGAATTAGCAGAGAATCTTGGATTGGAAGAAGATGAATATCTTGAACTGATTGGTCTTTTTGTTGAGGTTGGAACAACTGACCTGGACAAACTTCAGTCCGCCATTGATGAGGGAAATGCAGAGGATGTTGCCAAGGCCGCCCATTCCCTTAAGGGTGCCTCCGGCAACCTTGGGTTGATGGAGTTTTTCCAGATTGCAAAAGAAATCGAAGAAAAAGGGCGCAGTGGTCTTCTGGAGGGAGCAGCAGAAGTCACGCAGGCGCTAAAGGAACGTTTGAAAGCTATTGCTGAGTTTGCCGGTCAGTGAGACTAAGGACCCATAAAGGAATAACTCTTCAGTTTTGCATCTCATCTTCAGGCCATCTTTGATCAATTTTCAATCGCAAAATCCTCACCATAACATTGCTATGCCTGCGGTTTTGCTCAATC
>DFBQ01000139.1:4188-4539 GCA_002367355.1 Deltaproteobacteria bacterium UBA3076
AATAGTCGCAAAAAGTAATCTACTCCAACTTATTGAGAGGTTACATCAAATCGACCAAATCCGACCTAAATCTGAGCGCGAATTCCGGCATCCTTCATATCATCCCAAAAGTAGTTTACGCTTTTTATTTTTTTGAACCGCAGAATATCGAACAAGAAATATCGAATGTCGAAATAATACCTTCGAAATTCTGCGGTTCCTTGTTCTGCGGTTCGATATTCAAAATAGATGACTAAAGAACCAACCTCGAAAAGTGTAAACTACAAAATCAAAGACGCCCGAATTCCAATGACTTATTCCTTTACGGGTTCTGAGGGCCGTGGGGATAAAATTGTTGATTGATGATTGATG
>DFBQ01000139.1:4610-15532 GCA_002367355.1 Deltaproteobacteria bacterium UBA3076
CTTGCAAAAACAATGGAAAAAGTATGTAAAGACGCTTCCGGTCTCCATGAGGGCAACTTCGTTTGCCTGGATTTACGCAAGTCGACTTGAGAATCAACGACATTCGGTCAAAGGCCGCAAACATTTTGCCTTCTCGGATATTCTCGGATCATTGCAGAGGCTGTACTATATGATAATTTTGGTATACTTTATTTTGGAGGCGTTGAGTCTATGATAAAAGACCTAAGGGATGAAAGGAGCCGCTTGGAAAAAGACGAGAGAAAAAGGCTTTCTCCCTTTGCAACCCTCAGCGTTGATGCTGTCCGGGAGAGGGAGGAAGAACGGTTAGCTACAGACCACAGGCAGATGTTTTCAGTTGACGCAGACAGAATTCTGCATTCACTGGCATATGCAAGGTATATAGACAAGACCCAGGTTTTTTCCCTTATCCCCAATGATCATATTACTCATAGAGTGCTTCACGTCCAACTGGTATCAAAGATAGCCAGGACTATAGGCCGTTTTCTCCAATTGAATGAGGATCTTATTGAGGCCATTGCCTATGGGCACGACATTGGCCATCCTCCCTTTGGTCACGATGGTGAACAGTATCTCGCCAAGTTATGCATGGAACATGGTCTTCCTCCGTTTATTCACAGTGTCCAGGGAGTTCATTTCCTGCGCAGAGTTGAGCGAAAGGGCAGGGGATGCAATCTCAGTCTCCAGGTGTTTGATGGAATACTGTGTCACGATGGTGAGATACACTGCCCGTCAATCAGACCTCACAGAGGGAAGACATTTAAGACGCTCGATGCTGAGGTAGAGGCAAAGCTCTCCTTGCCTCAGACAGACCTTCGGCCCATGACACTCGAAGGTTGTGTGGTGAGGATGGCCGACGTAATCAGCTATGTGGGAAGGGATATCGAGGACGCCATCAGGCTTTGTCTGATTAGGAGGGATCAGATCCCCGGTCATTGCCGGAAGATATTGGGGGACACGAACGGGACTATTGTTTACCGCCTGGTTGAGGATCTTATTAAATCCAGCCTGGATAGAAACGAGATAGCCTTCAGTCATGAGGTGGTAAATGCCCTGGCAGAGCTAAAGGCCTTCAATATGGAGTTCATCTATATGGATCCCCGGATTAAGACCGAGTCATCCAAGATCAAGGACCTCTACAGGATTTTGTTTGAACACTTTCTGGATGACCTGCAACAGGACAGGAATGAATCAGTGGTTTTCAGGAATTACCTTAATGGGATGGATGACAGCTACGCTCAAGAGCAGTCTTACCCGGCCATAGTGAGAGACTTTATCGCAGGCATGACCGATGCATATTTTCTCAGGATGGGGAAAACAGTCCTGATCCCGCAGCTTCTACCTGCCAGATTTTCTTCTTCAGACACTGTGCCGTGTGATTGATTTTTTCCTCATTGCGCCTTGCCCTCGAACAGAATTTATGAGTTTTGCAAGAGGCTCAGAGGATTTTCTTTTATGTTTTTTTTCATTAGTTCCGATAAAGTTTAAGAATAGAGCAATGCGGCTGTCTTTAAGAGACTATTACTGCCCGCCCCAAAAGGATATGTTTTATGATATTTTTATAAATAACGTGTTATTATATTATTAAATAGGGATTACTGCAAAATCCGGTTAATCCGGTTAATAGGATATGCATGAGAGTACAATGAAAGAAATATTTTCTTCTGAACGACGGCAGGATGAGCGATTCCCAATTGAATCATTGGTCACGATTTCGGACGGCCGGCGTTTCTATGTGGAATCTTTGACAGACATCAGTAAGAGTGGTGTTGGACTCGAGGCATTACAGGAATTCCCTACCAGCTCGAAACTGACTATATTTTTTCCATCAAATTCTCGAATCAAAATTGAAGGCATTATACGATGGGTATGCAAAAAGGGTCATATGCACCGTATGGGATTGCAATTTATGAATATGACTACTAAGCAGAAAAACAGTATTAATGAGCTCATCTATGGATTTAACAATGCCCCCGCTATTTGAATATTCTGCTATCCTTTCCTGATTCCCAAAGCGCTCACAACTTCCTCTTCAACCAGGCACCAGACCTTTCTTTTGAGTTCCAGATAGCGATCCGCAAACTGGAGGGAACTCGGCTCTTGAGGAAGTCATTGACTTGATAAAAGTTGCCCGGAAGGTATATATAGTCTCTTTGATGCCCCTTACTGGTGACGAGATATTTCAGTCGAGATTCTAACCGAATACAAAATTCTCAGGATTGAAGGTAAGTCCACAGTTGAGGGGATTGAGTAGGAAAGATCGTGATAGACTCAGGGTGCCGCACAGGTGTTCCAGGGATTTTTGCCCGCGGGGATGTGACGGATGTGCCTTACAAACAGGTCATTGTTGCAGCAGGCGAAGGGGCCAAGGCCGCCCTGTCGGCCTATGATTACATCATAAAGCAGAGATAGGTTTTGCTCTGGAATGAATATTTACAGGAGATTTTTATGTCTGAAATTTTGACTGCTGTTCAAAAGGCGTTTGCCCTGAACATGGACCCTGATTTATATGGATCAATTGCCGAGATCGGCGCCGGGCAGGAAGTAGCCAGGTATTTTTTCCTGGCAGGCGGCGCTGCCGGCACGATCGCCAGGACAATATCAGCATATGATATGCATTTCAGCGATGCCAGCTATGGAGAAGAACCATCAGGCCGTTATGTAAGCGAAGGCCGGTTGAATAAAATGCTGGAAAAGGAATACGGTTTAGTCCTCAAGCGGGTCGGGACCTATCGCCAAAAAAATTCCAGCTATTTTGCTTTTGCCGACACGGTGACTGCCAGAAGCTATAAGCGAAAGTCTGCAGAATGCCACGGCTGGATGGGTGTCCATCTGCAGCTTTATCCTGATGCTCCGCCCAGCAAGATTAACCTCCATGTACGTATGCTAGACGAGTCTAACCGCCAGCAGCAAGAGGCTCTTGGCATCCTTGGTGTAAATCTTATTTATGCTGCTTACAATTATTACCGAAAACCTGAAAAACTTATCGCTTCTTTAAAAGACAATCTTGGTCAGGGCCGGGTCGAGGTGGATACGATTCGCCTGGAAGGTCCTTATTTTGAGGAACTTGATGCCCGTCTTACAGCGCTTCTTCTGGTGGGAACAAATTTAACAGATGCAGTCATGTTTTCTCCAGAAAAAGAGGTGTTGCAACCATCGGAAATACTGTACAAAAAAAACGTGCTTGTATTAAGGAGCTGTTTTGCACCTGTAACCAAAGTGACTCTGGACATGATCAAATGCGGAAAGGAGAGTTTTCTTCGGAATCCGGTTGTAAAGGAAGAAAATTGTGTTTTTCTGCCGGAACTTTCTACGATTCACTTGAAAAAGGATGGTGTTTTCGACAAGGAATCCTTCCTGCACAGGATAGATACGGTAACCTCCCTTGGTTATCCTGTTCTCGTCACTGATTATCTCCGCTATTTTCGGGTGCGGGAATTTCTCAATCGATATACAAAAGACCAGGTGGGCTTTATCCTTGGGATCCCTAACATGGAATTACTTTTTGATGACACCTATTATGAAGGGCTGGAAGGAGGTATATTAGGTGCCTTTAGTAAACTTTTTGATGGTCAGATAAAATTGTCCATTTATCCGATGCGCAAAGGGAACGATATGATTTCAGTTGACAACTTCCCTACACCCGATCATTTGAAATATCTCTATTTGCATCTTCGTGAGAACAATCTTGTTGAATCGGTAGAAAATTATGATGAATCTATTCTGCATATCTGGCCACAAGGCGTGCTGAAAAAGCTTAAAAAAGGCAGAGGCGACTGGGAATCCATGGTGCCTGAGAATGTGGCCAAGGAAATTATCAAACATCGCATGTTTGGATTTGATTCTGCATGATTAGCCGGGCTGTTTTCGTGGTTTATTTGATGATGAGGTAATTCTGAGTGGTGAACCCTGAAAACAATATTTGTCAATTGATAATGGCGAAACGTAATGTCATCATATTCCTGATCTTCGTCAGTTTTTGCCTGCTGTTTAGTCCGGCACAGATGTTACTGGCTGCCAAGACAGGAAATGCTGATACACCACTTACTCTGGGCGAAGCAATCACGATTGGACTGGCCAATAATCCTAGGATAACAGCGGTCCAGTCCCAGGTAGATGCCTCGAAGGCCAGAGTCTCTCAGACCCGTTCCGGTTTTTTTCCCCGGGTGGATGTCAGCCAGACTTTCAATCGAACCACCAACCCCATGTGGGCCTTTGGCACCAAGCTCAATCAGGAAGTCATAACTTCAGAGGACTTTGACCCGGAAAGACTTAATGACCCGGACGCGATAGATAATTTCGCAGCCACGGTCTCTGTCAGTATGCCGCTCTACGACCGGGGGAAAAACTGGATCGGGCTGAACCAGGCCAAGCTGGATCATGAGGCTTTCTCTCTGTCAGCAGATCGCATTCAACAACAGGTTATTGTAGATATCATTATATCCTATTCTGATGCCCTTCTTGCCCATGAGAACTTGCTTGTGGTGGTTCAAACCCTGGAGACGGCCAAGGCCCATTTCAAGATGGTACGTTCACGTTTTAAGAACGGACTGGTGGTGAAAAGCGATCTGCTACGGGCTGAAGTACGCATTGCCGAGCTTGAACAGGAGCGACTGCAGGCCCAGAGTCAGGTTGATGTTGCCAACGCCAGGCTTAATGCGGCCATGGGTGTTGAGATTGACTATTCATTTCAATTGCAAACTCCGCTGGAACGAACGTCTGAAAAACCGGATTTACTTAAGACCTGGATCAGCACATCCCTTGAAAATCGACCTGATCTGGAACAGATAAGGATTCAGGAAATAATAGCCCAAAAAGAGGTAAAAAAAGCCAAGGCAGCACACCTGCCCGGCCTGTACTTGCTTGGAAGTTACGAAATCAATTCGGAAGATTTCAGCGAGACCGGCAACAATTACACCATTGGCGCCATCATGCGTTTCAACCTGTTCAGCGGTTTTGGTATGCAGTCAAAGGTAAAGGAGGCCATGGCCGATGTGCGCAGGACCCAGGCCATGGCGCGGCAACTGGAACTGGACATCAAGGTTGAAACGAGGCAGGCCTTCTTCCAGGCTCAGAGTGCTTATGAGTGCATTGGGGTAGCTAAGGCAGCAGTGGCCCAGGCTGATGAGGGATTGCGTATCGTGCGCAACCGTTATGAGAATGGCCTGTTTACCATTGTTAATTTACTTGATGCAGAGGTGGCATTGCAACAGGCCCGCAACAATTACCTCCGTTCACTCCATGATTTCAAAGTGGCCATGGCCCGGTTAAATCTGGCTGCCGGGACTGTAGATGAAACATTTGTGACTACTCAGGTGGTTAGGTAGAAGGCTGAAGGCTGAAGGTGAAAGAGAGTGAAATGCAGCATATATGCCTTTCCATTATGAAAAATATATTACTATCTGCTGAAAACGGCTGATTTTTCCTTTAGCCTTCAGCCTTCAGCCTATCTACCTGAATTGGAGCATACGATGCAACATCGACTCCTGTTTCTCTTTGCCATTTTCATGCTCTTTTCCCCTTTTGCCTGCAGCGAGAAAACAGAACCTGGAACCACAACAGAATCACATCTAGTGCTGAAAGATGTGCATGTGGCAACTGTGCACATGACAGACCAGCTTCTTATTTACGAGGCCGTTGGGACAGTCCGGGCAGGCACTACCAGTAATCTGGCCGGCAAGCTGTTAGGAACTGTTAAGTCTATTCACGTCAAAGAAGGTGACCGGGTGAAACAGGGAGACACGCTTGTCATTATCGACCCGCGCCAGGTGGAGGCAGGGCTTAGCAAGGCTGAGGCAGGGCTCTCGGAAGCAGAAAAGGCCCTGAAAGCAGCCATATCTGCCAGGGATGCTGCCCACGCCACTGAGAGACTCGCTCTTGCCACTTATGAACGATACCTGAATCTAAAAAGAAACGACTCTGTCACCGCACAGGAATTTGATGAAGTTGAGGCACGCCATGGCCAGGCAAAAGCTGCCATGAAAGGGGCTGAGGCCATGGTGGAAGTTGCCATGGCACGGGTCAAGCAGGCTCAGGCCGCCCTGGTATCAGCCAGGGTAACCAGTCAGGAGGCTGTGATCACTGCTCCGCACGATGGAATCATCACTGGGAAACTGGTTGATAAGGGTGACCTTGCTGCTCCGGGCATGCCTCTGCTGATCCTTGAAACTACCCGTAGCTCTCGTGTGGATATGGTCCTGCCGGAGACATATATTGACTATGTGAAGATACGGCAGAAGGTCCACGTGGACATACCTGCTCTGAAAATGGAATCTTTCCAAGGAGCCGTCAGCACCATCGTGCCCGCTGCAGACCAACGAAGCCGATCCTTTCTCGTCAAGATAGCCTTACCGGTTGACAGCCATCTTAAGTCCGGCATGTTTGCACGGGTCCGGATCCCCATAGGCCATAGCAGCAAAATCATGATACCCGGAGATGCAGTGATGTCCCATGGACAACTCACCGGACTGTACCTGGTAGATTCTGAGAACATAGCCCATTTTCGCCTTATTCGCCTGGGCAGGACTTTCGGGGATAACGTCGAAGTGCTGTCTGGTCTCAAGGAGGGAGATCGTTATGTTATAAGGCCTTTTCCAGGGCTTGAGGACGGGGCCCGTGTGGACGTAATATCGTGAAACAAGAGCTGGGTCCGGCAGGCAAAATAGCCGGAATTTTCATTGATTCCAAGCTTACCGCACTTATCATCGTAGCCTCCATCATCTTAGGTATCGCTGCTGTTTATTCTCTCCCACGGGAAGAGGAGCCTCAGATCATTGTTCCGATGATCGATATATTCGCCGGGTTGCCGGGTGCAAGTGCAAAAGAGGTTGAAGAGCGGATCACCAAACCCATGGAAAAACTGCTGTGGGAAATTCCGGGGGTGGAGTATGTTTATTCCACATCGAGTCCAGGGATGTCCATGGCAGTGGTCCGATTCTTTGTGGGAGAAAACGAAGAACACGCCATTATCAGGCTCCAGTCAAAACTGC
Source organism: Deltaproteobacteria bacterium UBA3076 (assembly GCA_002367355.1). GTDB lineage: Bacteria > Desulfobacterota > Dissulfuribacteria > Dissulfuribacterales > UBA3076 > UBA3076. Next base: position 11,618 of record DFBQ01000139.1, read on the forward strand.
TGGCCAATTACGATCGCATCCCCTGTTGTGCCACCCCACCCTTGGTCAAACCACGCTATATCGACGACGTTCCCATCCTTGCAATGACATTTTGGGCAGAAGATGTCGACCATTACACCTTACGCAGGGTTGTGGCCGAGGTGGAAGATATTATAAAACGCGAGGATAAAGCGTCCATCACCCGGATAATCGGCGGTTACCGGCGCCAGGTTGAAGTGCGCCTGGATCCGGTTCGCCTGGCGGCATTCCAACTGGCCCCTGGTGCAATTGCCGACATGTTGCGTGCTGCCAACCAGGAATCGGAAATCGGAAGCTTTGCCTCTGTGGATGGGGAAATCCTGGTGCATACCGGAGGCTTTCTGCGTGATGCAGATGATGTGGGACGGGTAGTGGTGGCAATCCACAAGGGCCGGCCCGTCTACTTGAGAGATGTGGCTACTATCGAGGATGGTCCTGAAGAGCCGGACCAGTATGTCTTCTTTGGGACAGGCCCGGCGGCCCAAGATAAGGGAATTGTTGCAGACTCTTCACCTCAAGGGATCTATCCTGCCGTAACCCTCACCGTTGCCAAGCGAAAGGGAGCCAATGCCGTCACAGTGGCCAAAAATATCTTGCGCCGGGTAGAAGAGAGCAGGGGCGTGGTAATCCCTGAAAACATTCATATGACGGTCACCCGCAATTACGGCGAGACAGCCAAGGAAAAATCCGACGAGCTGCTGCTTCATATGTTTATTGCCGTCTTCTCAGTTACCCTCCTGATATGGTTTGCCCTCGGTTTTCGCGAATCAGGTGTTGTGGCCTTGGCCATTCCGGTGACTCTGGCTCTCACACTCACTATGTTCTATCTCTATGGCTACACCCTGAACCGCATCACCCTGTTTGCCCTTATCTTCTCCATCGGCATCCTTGTGGACGACGCCATTGTGATAGTGGAAAACGTGGTTCGTCACTTTCGTCTGCCGGAAAACAAGGATCGCCCTATTTTGAAGGTAGCTGTTGAGGCAGTAAACGAGGTGGGTAATCCCACGATTCTTGCAACCCTTGCAGTGATCGCGGCAATCATGCCCATGGCCTTTGTGGGTGGCCTCATGGGCCCCTACATGCGGCCCATTCCCATGGGTGCCTCGGCTGCCATGGTATTCTCCCTGTTAACGGCCTTTATTGTCACGCCGTGGGCATCCGTTCGTCTTTTGAAACACAAAAAGGACATCAGCAGTGAGGAGTATGGTGAGAAGGAAGATTGGTCTGTCAGACTCTATCGCCGGATCATGACACCTCTTATCGAAGCACCTCATTGGCGTTGGCCCTTTCTAATTGGTGTGGTTGTGTTGCTTGTCGCTGCCTGCGTCCTGATCGCTGTGGGTTGGGTCCAGGTTAAAATGCTTCCATTTGACAACAAGAGCGAGTTTCAGGTGATCGTTGATATGCCGGAATCCGCCACCCTGGAGGAGACATCAACAGCAGCCCTGGAGATGGGCAACTTCTTGAAAACCGTAAATGAGGTCGTGGATTATGAAATCTATATCGGCACTGCTTCCCCTTTTAATTTTAACGGCCTGGTACGCCACTACTATCTGAGGCAAGGCCCAAACGTTGCCGACATCCAGGTCAATTTGTTGAGCAAGCATCACAGGAAGGCCCAGAGTCATGATATCGCGAAGCGGGTACGGCCGGGGCTCAAAGAGATTGCCGACAGGTTTAATGCCCGTGTGAAAGTGGCTGAAGTACCCCCAGGACCTCCGGTGCTATCCACGCTTGTTGCGGAGATATACGGCCCGGACTATGAGCGCCAGCGCGGAATCGCCAAAGAAGTAATGAATATCTTTGAAGAGACCCCGGGAGTAGTGGACACTGACTGGTACATGGAAGATAAGCAGACCAGAATCAATTTTGTTGTTGATAAGGAAAAGGCGGCCCTGCACGGGATCAGTGCCTCCCGGATCAACCAGACCCTTGAGCTTGCCCTGAAAGGCAAGCCGGTCGGCCTTCTCCATCAACCCGTGGAGAAAGAGGACGTGCCCATTGTGGTCCGCATGCCCTTGGCTGAGCGGGCAGGAATCGAGCGCCTGGCAGCCATCAGGATTTCCTCCACAGATGGCCGGCTTGTCCCGCTCTCAGATCTGATCTCTGTTCAGAAAACCGATCTGGACCGCAGCATCTATCATAAAAACCTGATGCCGGTTGTCTATGTTACCGGGGATGTGGCCGGGGCCAAGGAGAGTCCTGTATATGCCATTCTTGAAATGCGAGAGAAAATCGATGCCATCTCTCTGCCCGAGGGATATCAGATCGCCCAGTATACAAGCCGAGTTCCTGAAAGCTCAAAACAATTTGCCATGAAATGGGACGGCGAATGGCATATTACCTATGAAGTGTTCCGCGACCTGGGTATTGCCTTTGGGGTGGTCCTGGTGCTCATTTTTATACTTATTGTCGGCTGGTTTAAATCGCTCCGTACACCGCTGGTCATTATGGCGGCAATCCCCTTTTCCCTGGTAGGTATCCTGCCCGGCCATTGTCTAATGGGCGCATTTTTTACTGCGACTTCCATGATCGGCTTCATTGCAGGTGCCGGTATTGTGGTGCGGAACTCCATTATTTTGGTGGACTTCATCGAGCTTCGCCTCAAACAGGGAATGCCGCTGGATAAGGCAGTCATTGATGCCGGGGCCGTGAGGTTCCGTCCAATGATGCTTACGGCCGCGGCTGTTGTTGTAGCCGCCTCGGTCATCCTTTTTGACCCTATTTTCCAGGGCCTTGCCATATCACTTATGGCCGGTGAGGTGGCGTCTCTTTTACTCTCCAGGATGACAGTGCCGATACTTTACTATCTGGACAAGCGATGGGAGCTTGGACACTACAAGCATCCTGTACATGAGGAAGTGTAACTACTCAATGCCTTGTCAGAATTTCATGGATTTTGGATACTCTAATCAATATTATAGGAGCTGAAATGCCGCAAATCAGCCGACGCTAACCATGCGGGGCACTGAACTGCGGAACAGCACCCAGCGATAAGCGGTGCACGGTATTTCAAATTGCAACGGCACGGGTTAGGAGTCGGCTGGAGCGACTTTGTTGTGCCCCTCACTTCCTGAAAAGATCGCTGTGAGTTCCGGTACGTTCCAAGCGTAGGCTCTCCTGATCCATTGAGTAGATCAATATCCAGTCAGGCTCAATATGGCAGCCTCGGCAGTTGATCAACTTTCCAATGAGCGGATGGTCTCGGTGCAGTGGGTCAAGCGGAAGCTCTTCAGCAAGTCTTTTGACGACTTTCCTTAGTTTGGCAATATCCTTACCACGCTTAGCCATCCGCTTTACATCACGGGAAAACTGACGCGTCTGAGATAGCCGCCTCATGTCTCCCAGCTATGAAACATCTCATATAGGGAACCGAACTCCGTAATCTCCTCCCCTCGCTGGCTCTTAGCAATGGTCTTTTCCGTGACCTCATTGGGGATCTCGACCGGAAAGGGAAGTCCGTCTCTCAACGAAATCTGAGTGTAAAAAATACGAATGGCTTCAGTTGGTGTGATCCCAAGGCGACGGAAAACGCTTTCTGCTTTCGCCTTAGTTTCCGGCTCGATTCGTGCGTGTACTACTGCTGTCTTCATATTGTTATTCTTATCACATATGCAACACAAATTCAAGGTCAGAGGCGATGATGGCACAACGTCACTCCTGACCATTCCCAGTGAGGCCGTCCGCGACATCACAGGGATATGGTCCAGGAAATTGTTGGGTCAAATATCAGCTGACAGCACAGGTGGAAATATTTTTTGTTAGGTGATAATCGTGACAAATAACAGGGATTCTCGGTTTTTTGGATTCATAGACCGTAGCGGCATCCTTCATTTTGTAGTTTACACTTTTTCAACATAGACGGATGCCAGCCATTAGCTGTTAGCCGTTAGC
>DFBQ01000139.1:15589-20585 GCA_002367355.1 Deltaproteobacteria bacterium UBA3076
TTTGGCTTGATATGAAGGATGCCACCGTAGCTTATTATTGGTCGGGCATCAGCCGTGGTGATTTCCCGAGACGAGTCTTTTTTCTAAATTCAGAAAAATCGCTTGACATAATTATAATAACATTGCAATGTTATTATAATATAAAAATAATTACATCGAAAGGTAGTTATATGCACTTGCATGAATTCAATCCGTGGTGGAAGACGTCAAGGGTTCCAGAAGGGCTGCTCGGAACAAGACGGGAGATCTTTGAAAAAATACTTTCGTTTTTTGATTACAGACAAATCATCATGCTCTTTGGAATGAGACGGGCTGGAAAGACTACCCTTATGTACCAGCTCATTGATTACCTGCTCAAAAAAGGAAAGGGCAGATCCTTTTGCATACTCTATTTCTCATTTGACGAACAGGCTTTCAGCCTGAACGAAATTCTTGAAACATACCAGCAGGATATCGTAAAGCATAGGCTGGATGAGGAAAAACGAATATATCTTTTTTTGGATGAGGTTCAAAAACTGGATAATTGGTTCAACAAGGTCAAGCTCATTTATGACCGTTACCCAAATTTCAAGATCATATTGTCGGGATCAGCGGCTCCGATTTTGAAGAATGAGATTAAGGAGAGCCTTGCGGGTCGCTTTTTTGAGTTCTGTGTCGAGCCCTTTACATTTGATGAGTTCATTGAGTTCAAAGGCATCTCAATTGATAAGACCAGAGAAAACCTCTACAAAGTCGAAATCATAAACCTGTTCCAAGAGTATCTTAAAAAAGGTGGATTTATCGAGTCCATAGATTTTGATGACTTTGCGCTTAAAAAGTATTTCAGAGAGAGTTTGCTTGAGCGTGTTATCTTTAAAGATATCCCAGAGTCCTTTACGATAAACCGCCCCCAACTCCTATTCCGCTTGCTGGAAATAACTGCATACATGCCCGGTATGTATCTGGATTATAGCAGTCTGGGTGATGACCTGAAAGTTGATCAACGCACCATCTCCAATTATGTCTCATGTTTAGACTATTCATTGTTGATAACTAAACTGTACAATTTCTCAAGTAATAGGCTGACCAGTGAAAAGAAACTGAAACGAGTTTATCTTTCCAACACTGGATTTACATCAGCACTAAGGTCAGATGAACCTGATTATCACAGTCTGCTTGAGGGTTATTTTGCCAACCTTTTCAAAGCACGATTCTTCTACCGCTCACCGCAGAAAGAAGAAGTTGATCTCGTAATAGATGATTACCGAAGAATATTACCCGTTGAGATCAAGATCAGGAAAAATGTCAAAATGAGGGATTTGAAGCCCCTGGTGAGATTTGCCAAACGCTTCAAATGCAGACAATGCCTTGTAATCTCAAGGGATGACGAAAGAGTTGAAAAAGTAGGAGACCTGAACTTGACCATTCTCCCTTTCTGGCGACATTGGTCGATCTTAAACGAAGTAATAGGTGCAACCGGACAATAGATGGAATCGAGTGAGCGAAAGTCCATCATGGAAGCTACTGCCAAGGCTGAATCGCGCTTGGCAGAGCTTGATATCAAAAAAAACAAAGTAACTGAAGAGTTGGCCAATCTGCACCACAGGTTAGCGTGCTTGTCTGAAAATGGCGGCATCAAGGAACCGGTCCAACCATTTTGCCCTTGTGTAACAAAAGAATCACCATCTGAAGACAAAATCCGATTATTCCGAAGCCTCTTTCGGGGACGTGACGATGTGTATCCAAAATACTGGCAAAGCAAAAAGACCGGCAAGAAAGGTTACAGTCCGGTATGCAAAAATGAATGGAAAACCGGCCTGTGCAACAAACCAAAGGTTAAATGCAGTGTTTGTCCAAATCGGGACCTTGACCCGGTCACGGACAAGGTCATAAGGGACCATCTTGAAGGAAAAATCACGATTGGCGTTTACCCCCTTCTTCAAGATGAAACCTGTTATTTCTTGGCCGTGGATTTTGACAAGAAATCGTGGATGGAGGATGCACAGGCTTTCCTGGAGACCTGCCGGCTTCTTCAGGTTCCGGCAGCGATAGAGCGTTCTCGTTCAGGCAAGGGATGCCATGTCTGGGTCTTCTTTACATCTCCTGTTGAATCATCAACAGCCCGTCAGCTTGGGTGTTACATTCTTACGCGGACCATGTCTCGCCGTCATGAATTGAGCATGGATTCCTATGACCGACTCTTCCCAAATCAGGATACAATGCCCAAAGGCGGTTTTGGCAACCTGATTGCACTTCCCCTGCAAAAAGGACCAAGAGAGTCAGAAAACACTGTCTTTATTGACGGGAACTTCCAGCCAATATCCGATCAATGGGCATACCTTGCTTCTCTCGTGCGTATGACTCCGGAGAATGTGGCGTTATTGGTGGAAGAGGCCAACGAAAGCGGACAGGTGATAAGTGTCGGTATCACTTCCACTAAGGAAGAGGACAAACCATGGGAGGCCTCTCCAAAGAAAATTCCTCATACAGAAATCCACGGACCATTGCCAAAAACGATTAGGGGCACTTACAGCAATCTGATCTATCTGGAAAAAAAGGATGTACCTTCACGGCTTTTGAACCGGCTCAAGGGGCTTGCTGCCTTTCAGAATCCAGAATTTTATAAAAAGCAACGGATGCGCCTTTCCACTTCACGAACTGCAAGAGTAATATGTTGTGCCGAGGAACTTCCCCAACACCTTGCCTTGCCGAGGGGCTGCCTTGACGAGATCCAGGATCTGCTGAAGCAAAATGGAATAGGCCTGAGCCTGTCGGATGAAAGAAATTTAGGAAGACCTATAGATATCTCTTTTCGCGGCCATCTCACGCCTGTTCAGCAGGTCGCGGTGAAAAGGCTATTAGAAAATGAGATTGGCATCCTTGTTGCCCCACCTGGAACAGGAAAAACCGTGGCCGGCATTTATCTTGTTGCCGCCCGAGCTCTTAACACATTGGTATTGGTTCACAGGAAGCCCCTGTTGGAACAATGGAAGGACCGACTTAAGGAATTTTTGGACATAGACCCCAAAGACATCGGACAAATCGGAGGTGGCAAACAGAAAAAAAGCGGGATAATTGATGTGGCTATGCTTCAAAGCCTCGTTAGAAAGGGAGAAGTAAAAGATGTAGTCAGAGAATATGGACACGTGATTGCTGATGAGTGTCAACACATTTCTGCTTTTTCTTTTGAACAAGTGCTACGGAAGGTAAAAGCCAAGTATGTAACAGGATTAACTGCGACGCCTTATCGCCGCGATGGTCATCAGCCGATCATTATCATGCAGTGCGGTCCCATACGTCATACTGTCAAACTAAAGGCCGGGTTGACAAACCAAGTGCTGGAGTATCATCTCATATGCAGGGAAACTGACTTCTGTTTGCCTTTTGGCCAAGAGGATTCCAGCATTCAAGATATCTATGCCGCTTTGATATTGGATGAAAAGAGAAACCAACTTATCTTTGAGGATATACTCTCTGTTTTGGAGGAAGGCCGCTGTCCCATCATACTTACGGAACGTAAAGACCACATCGAGATTCTGGCAAACAAGTTAAGCACATTCGCCAGGAATCTCATTATTCTCAAAGGAGGCATGAGGACCAAGAAGCGCAAGGAAATGATGGAACAGCTTGCTGCTGTCCCCGAAAACGAGGAGCGCGTTCTGCTGGCAACGGGGCGATATGTCGGAGAAGGGTTCGACGATGCCCGCCTTGACACGCTGTTTCTGGCCATGCCCATTTCTTGGAGGGGTACACTGGTTCAATATGCAGGACGCTTACACCGGCTTCATGAAGGGAAAAAAGAAGTCCGCATATATGATTACGTTGATCAAAATGTTTCCATGCTAATGCGCATGTACGAAAAACGTCTGAAAGGCTATCGAAGTATGGGATACAGGCTAGTTAAAGTGCCCCCTGGCAATGTATTGGGAAGTCGCAAGGCCATTTCAGGGCTAAGATTGCTCTGACCCTTAATCAAGCGCAAGAAGGTAGATGGAGATATCTTAAGTTTTAGGCAAGGCTGCGATAATGGACGAAATTTCCTGATTGTAACGGATTTTGGGGAGGAGTCTTTATCTGCGGATGATCAGGCACTTTTCTCATATCGATTTGAATTATGAACCATTATCTTGTTTATGCAAAAAGCAAATAATATCAACCTGTTGCCCGGACTTATTGAGAAGTTACAGAAATTGCAGAAAATCGCCCATGTTCCAGGAAGTGATATGTCTCAGTGGCGACCCTTCTTGAGACCACGAGGCCCATATGACTTACACGTAGGGTGATGAAATCGCGGGCATCAGGGATACGCATTTCCTCAAGACGAACGGTTCCGTCGCCTGAACGACCGACAGCACCGATCAGTCTGCCAAAACCGAAATTCAGAGTGCCGCCAATAACGCCGAGATCCCTCTTGCCTAACCATGCCGGAACATCACCGTCGAGCAACTCGATTATGCTTCGGCCGATCAGATTCCGGCCGCCTGGGAAGCGAATTAAGCGCCTTGCTGTTTCACTGCCTTGATATGGCGGACTCAGGGCGATAATGCGTCCGGGACGCTGACGGGGAAAAACTTCAAAGAGCTTTAGAACAACCAGTCCGCCCAGGCTGTGTCCCACAAAATGGATCGTTTGGGCCGGAACTTGCTCAACAAAAGTGTTCAGGCGCGTTGCTATCTCGGTAAGATCCAGGCGGGTGCTGGAATAGCGGAAAGACCATGGTCGATACCCAAAACGATTGAGCCTGTGTCTGAGAAGGGTCATTTCCATCCCGTTCATCCAGAGGCCATGGACAAGTATGACAGATGTTTCTTTATTCTGCAGTGTCTTCATTTTTCCCGGCGCGGTTAATATGTTTCACCTCTTTTCCTTCTGATTTGATATTGTCATAGCGAAAAGAGAACACCTATCTTCGTGGGGCGTGAGTTTGATAGTATGATCTTTGTACTCTATGGTTTTTTTAGAATTTTCCATATAAAACTCCGGGCATCCTTTTATTTTGTAGTTTACACTTTTTCAA
>DFBQ01000139.1:20608-25453 GCA_002367355.1 Deltaproteobacteria bacterium UBA3076
AAAACGGGTTGTTAAGCTAAAAGCTAACAGCTAATTGCTCAACTTACAGTGAATGCTCGAACAACACATCCTCATCAATATGGGCCTTGGCCAGTTCCACAAGATGTTGGTGGTGCGTAAAAAAAATGATTTGTGTCCGCTCGGCCAGTTGTGCCAGGACCTGCAAGGTGGCAACGGCCCGGTCGTCATCAAACTTGATCAGGATATCATCAACGATGAATGGCATGGCCTCGTTTCTTTCCAGATATGTCTCAAGGCTGGCCAGCCGCACGGCCAGATAGAGCTGGTCAGCAGTCCCGTCACTCATGCCCCCAACACCGACGATCTCCTTGCCGCCAGGCCGGACGCCCACAAGCACTGCATCGCCTCTTTCGCTGAACTCTAAACGGAGTCCCTCAAATGAACCGAGCGTCATACTGGCAAAAAGATCCGTTGAGCGTTTCAAAATCGGACCCTGGTTCTTTTCGCGGTATCTTTCAATTGCCTGGCTCAAAACAGTTGATGCGAGGCGGAGGCGGACATATTGTTCCGCGTCGGTCTCAAGGCGAGCCAGGAGCCCCTGCCCTTCCTCAGCCAGCTCGGCAGCCCGGGCACTGCCGTCCATTTTGCTCAGCTCGGTCCGCTCGCTCCCAATAGTCTGGTCCAGATCTGATTTTTGCCGGATGAACTGTTCGATTTCCTCACCAAGCCGATCCACAACAGGGTCGATGCTGTCCGGATCAACGCTCCGGGCGTCTTGGATAAATTCGTCAAGAGTTGCACCGCCGCTCAGTTTGCGTAGCTGTTCTTCCAGTTGCTCAAGTTGGGCCTGGATCTGCTGCCGGCTGGCCGAACGTTCCTCAGCCGCGGGCAGGTCCTCATGGCTTTTACACCCGGCCTCCTGACACATGGTCGCCAGTTGGGCATGGATTTTGGCTATCCTATCTTCAGCGATCTGCAGCTTTTTTTGCTCCTGTTTGCCTTGCTGCTCCAGGCCCTGCTGTTGCGTCTTTGCCTTGCGGGCCCGGGTAAGCCGGGCATTGAATTCCGCAACAGCTTGTTCAACCGGAAGTCCTGACAGATCCGGGGCCTCACGCCCGGTCAGATCAGTGACTTTCCATGCAAATGCCTTTGCGTCCGTATCAATGCCTTCAATCCGTTGGCGAAGCACCTCCGCCTCTTTGAGTTTCACAAAGAGGTCCTTGATATCCTCTATCACAGAGACGGCCTGGGCAGGGTCGGCATCAGATTCAAGACCCAGAAACCGGATCGCCTTTGTCCATTCGGATTGCCACTGCAAGAGGTCCTGTTCGGTCTTTTTGGCCCTTGATTTTGCTTCCCGCAGATCGTTTTCGCTTTGTTCAAGATCACGGACAACCTGCTCGTGTTCGGACTTTATCCGGGCAATACGATCGACGACTTTTTGCCCCCTCTCTACGAGATGGATCAGTGTCTCGTCTGCATATGCAGCAGGCTCTCCCAAAGTCACAAGGCATTCGCTCAATTCTTTGCAATGCGTCTCGATACGGGTTTTAAGAACGCCGGCCTTTGCCTTTTGTTCACGAATAGTCGAGACATGGTCTGCCAGGACCCTCTGGTCCTGGGCCCATACACGCATTTCCCTTGGCGATCTTGGTGAAATCCCGATTGCTTCCCACACCGCGAACCATTCTTCTTTGATCTTTGCAAGCTCAACTTCAGCTGTTTTGACCATGTCTTTCAAGCGCTCGCATTGGTTCTTGCGCGTCTCGCGGTCCGCAAGAAGCGTGGCCTTGTTCGCGACCCGATCGGCCTCACGCCGGAGCCGGTCAGCGAATTCATCCGCGTGTTGGACACTCAGCTCATATGCCCCTGCCAGGTCATCTGCAGGTTGAAAATCCGCTATAAAATCCCGCTCGTGCACCCCTGGTTCTTGTCTTTCCTTCCAGGCCCGGCGGACAAACTGCCAGCCCTCTTCGCGTGTGCGTCTTGCCCTAATCAAGTCGTCCTCAGTAGGGACTTCCTGCTCCAGGCGCAATTGTTCGATCTTGCCATCAAGTTCCACTACATTACGTTCAAGCTCATCGATTTCAGCACGCTGCTTTGTAACTTCTCCCTGTGATTCATTCAGACTATGCTCAAATGCATCAATGGTCTCAAGCAACGGAACAGGCAACTTTTCCAGGTCTTCAAGATTCCCCGCCCAGAGTTGCTGCCTTTTTAAAGCAACCTCTGCCGCCTGCTCAGCCAGCCGAATTCCCGTGCATTCTGTCTGAAAATGCTCTTCCAGCGCCCCGTGTTGTCGCGCACGCTCAATGGCTCCACGGAGTTCACCTGTATCGCGTAGAACTTCAAACCCGGCAAGGCTTTTCTTCAGATATTCTATTCTTGGGGAATATTTGGAAATTTCCTCCCCGGCGCTTTCCATTCTGGTTGCCAGCTTCTCATGCGTGTTGCCCAGCCTTTGGATCCTGACGCTTTCCGCCTTACTCAGCCGAAGCTGCCCGGCCTGATCAAGTGTAAGGTCGTCACGAAGTTCCTTTAGGATCGCAGTTGCGTCCGCCTCCAGGCTATTCCTTTGAATTAAGAGTTCTGAGCTGTCCTTCATTGCCTTGCGTTGACTGCCCAGATCCTGATGCAGTTGTTCGATCAAATCAGCGCTTTCAATAAGGGATTCAGGAATAGCCAGTCCCTCAAGTGCCTTGTTGATCTCTTTGAGGCTTTGGCCAGCCTGTGTTTTACCGTTTTTTGCAATCCGTAGATTTGTAAGGGCATCCCGCCGCCGATCGCCGAAATCAGCAGGCAGGAGCACTGCATCGGCGCATATCTTAAAATCATTCAACAGCTCTTTTTGTTTGCTAATGACAGGCAGGGCCTCTCTGATCCTCTCCAGACGATGTTGTTCACGCTGTTTCTGTCCTAAATCCTGATCAATAGATTGCTTGCGATCGAGTGCCTCGCGTAATGCCCTGTCATGCCGGACCCATTCCTGGCCGGGCAGCTCTGCTTCGCGCAGGGCCTTTTTGTTTTTCTTGAGTGTGGCCAGCGCTTCATTGATTCGCTGTGTCTGTCCCCTGGGTTTGAACAAATTTTCGGCTTCTGCCTGGAGTTCGTCCTGGACCTTTCGGAGGTCGGAAATCCCAGAGCCTGCGGCAAAGAGGACCTGGCCTACATCTCCCCCTCCCTGGATGATCTCCTCTCCTCCCTGGACAAGATCAGCATGGTCAATGCCGAACATCGTGGCAAAAAGATCCGAGTCCACGCCGCCTAAAAACGTATGAAGTTGCGATTCGTCAATCAGCGTGGCGTCGTCCCTGGCGCGGAGTGTATTGACCCTGCCCTTCCGGCGCACAAACTCAAGGACCGCTCCGTCGCTTTTCAAGAGCTTTCCCCCGATCCGCAGCTTTGCGTATGGATGAATGAAGCCGTCTGAAGACCTCTCCGGGATTCCATAGAGCAGTTGCCTGAGCGCACGCAGGGCCGAGGTCTTACCTGCCTCATTCGGGCCATAGACAATGTGCAGACCTTCATGTCCTTTGTGGAGATCGAGTATCCTGTCGGTGAACGGACCGAACGCGAGGAGTCCTATCCAGAGTATCTTCACAGGACATCTCCTTTTGAGACAAGACGACGGAGCAACATGGGCCGGACCTGATCGAGCATATTTGTCATCCATTCGGTATTGTCCGGTGAGATGGCATCCCTGCCCTGCTTGATCTCCCTTGGCAGCTTCTTCCAGAAATCATTTAAAGATTCACCAAATGTATCAAACCGGGCTGGATCAGATTGGACCTCATCGAGCAAATGAAGGATCTCGCCCACCGGACCGTCGGCCGGCTCAGACACCTTGCCTTTGGATAAGGGATTTGTTCGGAGTCTTACCTTTTCGATCCAGATCCGGCCATTACTCAAATCCATGGCTGCTGACCGAATCTCATTGGTCCAATGCTCCGGATCAGCCGCTAGTTCGGTATGGGCACGGCACGACCCGTCTATCTCGATCCGCGTCACTAGTGGCAGGTCGTTTTGTTCAAGTAGTTCTTTAACCTGTTCACAGATGCGATCTACAACGTCGTCGCCTCTAACCGCGCCTGATGCGTTTACTTCGCACCGCATCCAACGAATGACGTCAAGTGGACGAAAATCAGCGTTTGCACGGCCGCTGTCATCTACAGTAACGAGCATGCATCCCCTGGGGCCGGTCTCGCGAATGTGCCTTCCCTGAATATTCCCTGGAAAAACGATCAGCGGGTCCTCGTGGAGTACCTCCTTTTTATGGACATGCCCCAGGGCCCAGTAGTCATAATCCTTTGATAACAGACCCTCAATCTTACAGGGTGCGTAAGGTTCGTGACCTTCGCGCCCTGTTGCACAGGTGTGGAGCATCCCGATGTTAAAGCAACCAGGTACAGCCGAAGGGTATCCGGCCGACAGATCCTTACTCACTGCCTGTTTTGCAAAGCCCTGACCGTGAATCGCAACCCCGAGGTCTTCAAGATAGACAGTGCCTGGTTTATCAGTGGGGAAAAGAAATACTTTGTCAGGAAGCCTGAGTGTTTTGGTCATCTTGCTCGCAGCGTCATGATTTCCGGCAATAATGTAAACCGGAATCCCGGCTTCCCGCAGTCTAGTCATCTGGGAGACAAAATAGAGCCCTGTATTATAGTCCTTCCAGTCACCGTCATACAGGTCGCCTGCAATAAGGACAAAATCAACACGCTCGACAATGGCCAGCTCTACGAGATTTTCCAGGGCCCGTCGTGTTGCGCTGCGCAGATCTTCAACAGGTGCGCCCTCATAATGCTCAAGCTTGAGCAAAGGACTATCCAGATGAATGTCAGCAGCATGAAGGAATGTAAACACGCTCAATCCTTGTAGCTGGAATCT
>DFBQ01000145.1:0-130 GCA_002367355.1 Deltaproteobacteria bacterium UBA3076
ATGATGTATTCGGCAGGTTACACAAGCTGGGAAGAAAGCCTATTTCTATTGAGGAAATGGACGATGGGATAAGGCAGAAGATGCTTGCGAGTTTCAAGTGAAGGGGTATTTTGGCATCCTTCATATCAAG
>DFBQ01000145.1:269-13623 GCA_002367355.1 Deltaproteobacteria bacterium UBA3076
AAACTACAAAATGAAGGATGCCGGTATTTTCACGACAAATAACAACTTATTTTGAAAGACTTGCTTCTATGGTTCGTGGGTCAAGCCATTCAAGCGGGTCCTCTTGATGTTCACCATGCCTTATTTCGAAATATATGCCCTCCCGGACCCATGGACCTCCACCAGTCAGACCTATAATATCCCCCTCTGTGACCTCCTGCCCAACGGTCTTAAAGAACTGTGCCCCCTGACTTACCAGGCTGAAATATTCGTTTCCGTGATCGATTATCAAGACTTTTCCATAACCAGGTACGATATCATTGTATTTAACCGTGCCGTCAAAAATTGCTCTGATTTCACTGCCCCTGGGTGCTGAGAAAATTACACCGGGGCATTCTCCATAATTCCTCCAGCCATTAGCACCGGTCCCGGATAACCGTCCTACTACAGGTGGGCTTAGGTTGCCTTTCTGTGACCTAAAGTCATACATGTCCGGTGAAACTGGACCTGAAATAAGTCCTCCGGCACTTTTGCTGATAAGACATTTTATAATATCCTGAAGCGATTGCTCAGCAGATTCAAGCTCTTTCAACATTACCTCATACAGCTTTCCCTGTTGCTTGAATTCATCCAAAAAGGCCTGTTTTTCCTGTTTCCGTTCTTCAAAAAGCAGAGCCTGAGTTTCAATTTCATCAGTAGCCGATTTAAGAGCTTCTCTCTGTTGTTCCAGTTTGGTTTCATCCTCGGCAAGCTTCTTGATGCGTAGTTTGTAAAGGTGTCTCTGTTCTCTGTCATGATCCAGTATAAGCCTGAAATAGGTCTCTCTTGACAGAAGTTCCGGCAGGGTCTCTGCAGTGAATAATATGTTTAAACTACCCACTTCGCCCATTTCTCTGAATGCCATGAGCCTACTTTCTACCCGGATTTTCAGTGCCTGAAGGTCCTGCTTCTGGCTGACATAATCCTTTTGGGTCTCAATAAGTGTGAGTTCTTTTATTGTCCACTCCTGACGAGTTTTTTGAAGACTTTCCCACTGCTGAGCTATTTTTTCATCCAGTTCTGTTAGTTCATTGAGTAATGAGCGTTTGCTCGATTCTATCTCAGATGCTTTTTCCTGGTGAGTTGCTATCTCTTCTTGCAGGGACTTGAGCCTTTGCTGTTGGACTTCAAGTTCTTTTGTGACTATCTCCTCTTCGCCAAATGCGTGAGCGTATATTGATAATATTATCAGAGCAATAAGCCACAGCCGGTTTCGCTTTATCACAAACGCAAGGACCTCCGCATGGCCAAGGCAGTGCCCAGTACACAGAGCAATACGCTGCTTGCTATTATAGCAACGGTATACTGCCAAGGAATAAAACAGATATTCACACCCCTGAGCAACTCGGACTTGGCTTCAAGTCCTTGCAAGAACCTGTAACACGCGAAAATGACTCCTAATGCAAGGCTTGAGCCCAGGAGGCCCTGCAAAAAGGCCTCGACCAGGAAAGGACCTCGCATGAACATCTTTGTTGCTCCAACAAGGCGCATTATCTCTATTTCTTCTTGTCTGGCATAGACAGTGAGCTTTATGGTATTCGTGACCACAAAAGCAGCGGTGAACAATAGAAGGAGACCGGTTATTACCACAACAGTTCGAACAAGACCTGAAAAAACATACAGCCTGTCTATCCACTCCTGCCCAAACTGGACCTTGGATACTTCAGGCCACTTGTCTATTTCTCCGGCCAGTTGCTTAATTCTCTTCAACTGGAACACAGCCCTGTTGACCCGGATTTCAAAAGAAGGGGGCAGGAACTGTGGATTAACCCCTTCAAGCACTTCTTTTTCGTCCTTTAGAAATTTCTCCAGCCTTCCAAAGGCTTCTTCTGAAGATATGTAAGTTACTTTCTCCACTTCCGACAGTCCTGTAAGCTTTTGATAGAGTGATGGAATCCGGTCTTTTGGTGTATCTTCAGATAGAAAGACCAATAGGCCAAGCTCTGCACCAAATCTATCAACACAGTGCTGGAGGTTAAAGTAAAGCAAGGTAAAAAAGGCAAAAATCAGAATGGAAAGGCTGACCACCATTGTAGTTATAAACTGTGCACAAAAATTTTGTCTGAGGTCGGAAAATGCCCTGCGGCAAAGGATAGCAAAAGTCATTATTAGATCCCGATTACACCGCAAAAAGCCCGAAACATGATTCCGCTCAAAATACTCCAGTTGTGCCCCTTTATAGATAATGCTGAATGCTGAATTGTGGAAAAAGATTTAAAAGATATATACCTTAATTCAACATTCAACATTTATTATACGCCGCAAATCGGGTTTTTTCAGCGGAATCATATCCTGATTTTTCCGTTAAGGAGTCTTAGCACTCTGCGATGGGTATTTTCAAATAGTCTGTCATCGTGGGTTGCAAAGATAATAGTTGTACCCCTGGCATTTAGTTCTTCCATAAGCATCATTACTTCTTCGGTCCGTTGCAGATCCAGGTTTCCTGTGGGTTCGTCAGCGAGAATTATGGAAGGTCTATTGACCACGGCCCTGGCAATAGCTACACGCTGTTGTTCACCTCCTGATAGCTGCAGCGGATAGTGACTCGTTTTTTCTGCAAGCCCGACCCCTTCCAGCACTTGCATTACTCTCTGTTCTGCCTGCTTCTTTCCCAGACCGACCACTTCCAGACTCAAGGCAACATTATCAAATATGGTGCGATTTGAGAGGAGCTTGAAGTCCTGAAAAATTACACCGATTTTTCTCCGCAGGTATGGCACTTGGGCATTTGAAAGGGATGAGAGCACCACACCGTCCACCCAGATCTCTCCTGATGTAGGCCGTTCAGCACAAAAAAAGATGCGTAGCATAGTGCTTTTCCCCACGCCGCTGGAACCGGTCAGGAAAACAAATTCACCCTTTTCAATCTCCAGATCAATGCCGGAAAAGACAACATTGTCCGTGGAATACTTTTTGGAAACATCTTTAAGTCGAATAATGGATGATTCAAAAGAGATCATGGTGAAATATGCAAAATAATCGCTAACTCCTAAAGCAACATCGTAAATCCCTCAAAGTGGGTCTCAAAGGAAGAGTAAATGAAGGAACCTTCTTAAGTAATTCAAGAATATAAAGCAGTATAGCTTCCAAGGAACAGACGATCAAGTGTTAAACTTTCATTATAGAGCGTGCCTCAATATACGGGTTTAAGTCTTTTAACACATTAGGCCGATAAAGTAGCCAGATAAATATATTTTGGTGTGTCATCAGGAGGTACACTTGTTACTATGGCCAAGATAGACGCTTTTTTCAAATTGCTGAATGAACAAGGGGGATCGGACCTCCATCTGGCATCGGGTTCTCCTCCCATTCTTCGCATTAGAGGCGACCTTCATCGTATAAAATACAAAATGCTGGAAAATGACGAATTAAAGGCAATGCTCTATGAAATTGCTCCTGAGAATAAGATCAAGGTCTTTGAAGAAACCGGAGACGTTGACTTTGGATATGAAATTCCAGGTCTTGCCAGATACAGGGCCAACTTTTTTATGCAAAAAAACGGGGTCGGTGCTGTATTCAGGGAAATTCCAAGTAAAATCCTGACCGCCGAACAGCTTGGACTCCCGGATATCATGACAAAGCTGTCGATGCTTCCCAGGGGTCTGGTCCTGGTCACAGGGCCTACTGGAAGTGGGAAATCTACCACCCTTGCTGCAATTCTGGATTATGCAAATGCAAATCGTAAGGACCACATTATTACTGTAGAGGACCCTATTGAGTTTGTTCACCAAAGTAAAGGATGTCTTGTAAATCACAGGGAAGTGGGTTCCCATACCAAGTCCTTCAGTACAGCCCTGAAAGGGGCCCTTCGTGAAGACCCGGACATAATTCTGGTGGGTGAAATGAGAGATCTGGAAACAATTTCTCTGGCCATTGAGGCGGCAATGACAGGTCACCTGGTTATGGGCACTTTGCACACCATCAGCGCACCGAAGACTGTTGACAGAATCATTGAGATCTTTCCTACCCAGCAACAGCCCCAGGTCCGGGCGACCCTTGCTGATGCCTTGAGGGCTGTGATATCGCAGACCATGTTCAAGCGGATTGATATAAAGGGGAGATGTGTTGCCTTTGAGATCTTAGTTGCCACACCGGCTGTGAGAAATCTTATCCGCGAGGGAAAGACCTATCAGATCCCCTCATCCATGCAGACAGGCAAAAAATTTGGCATGAAGACCTTGGACGATGCCATAATGGAACTGATGCAAGAGGGATGGATAGATCCGGACGAAGCCTATAACAAGTGCGTTGACAAGGCAAAGTTTAAACCTTTTGCCAAAAGCGCGCCTGCAGACTTCACAGAGGTTAGTTGAGATGAAACAGGCAGACCTGGATAGAATCCTAGCCGGTATGCTTAGTGCCCATCCGAGAATATCTGATTTGAACTTTACAGTCGGCCGGCCATGTCAAGTAGCAGCAGATGGTAAGCTTCAGCCTGTTGCAATGGATCTTGCCACCAGTCATCTTATCCCATTTCAGACGGAGCAGCTCGCTCTGGCTTTAATGAATGATGACCGGCGACTTTTAGCAGACCTGTTTCGTCACGGCTCATGCGACTTTTCCTACGATTTGCCTGGTGGCCCGAGGTTTCGTGTAAACGTGTTTTCCCAACGAGGGGTCTATAGCATTGTAATGCGCAAGCTGGAAAGCAAAATCCCTACTGTTGAGGATCTCAAATTGCCGGATTGCTTCAAGGCAATGGCCAAAGAAAAAAATGGGATAATATTCTTTACCGGTGCCACCGGCACCGGCAAAACCACGTCTCTCGCCGCCATTTTGGATGAGGTTAACAGGACAGAGCAACTCCACGTAATTACCCTGGAGGATCCTATTGAATTTGTCCATTCTCACAAAAAGGCCACTTTTAACCAGAGGGAGCTTGGCAAAGACTTTGATGCCTTTGCCGGCGGATTGAGAGCAGCCCTGCGTCAGGCACCCCATGTAATACTGGTTGGAGAAATTCGTGACAGAGAGACTGTGGATGTGGCCCTTAACGCAGCAGAGACAGGTCATCTTGTATTCAGTACCCTCCACACGACAAGCGCCGGCCACACCATCAATCGTATTCTCGGAATGTACTCAACAGAGGAAGAACGTCAGGTCAGGTCCCGCCTGGCGGATTCTTTGCGCTGGGTGGTTGGGCAGAGACTGTTGCCCAAAATAAAGGGCGGAAGGGTAGCCATCTTTGAAATTATGCAGAATAACATCCGTGTCAAAGACTCTATCATAAATGGAGAAAGCGAGGGAAAGACATTTTACGAGATCATAGAAAGTGGTCAGGCATATAATATGCGGACCTTTGACCAGCATATTGTTCGACTCTTCGAACAAGGCCTTATCGACGAAGAGACGTCATTGGCATATGCCAGCAGTCGGGCAAGCGTGCGTCAAGGGATAGATCAAGTCAAGAGCAGGAGAGGTGAGAAGACATCTGATATCGATGGATTGAGCATAGATGCGGATTGGGAAGAAGAACCCAAGGATCTTTTTTGAGCACAGGAGATCGTAAGGTGGATGTAATTTGTACTGGTTGTAGCAGGCATTACAAAATAGCTGAAGAAAAGTTGCCATCAGATGGTGTAGCGTATTTTACATGTCCGAACTGTAAAGAGCGAATAAAGATCCAGGCCCCTTCCAAGACAATTTCGCTGTCTACGGATGAAAAGGCAGTCACTACCGAATCGCAAGGCTTTGAATCTTTTGAGCCGGGCACCAAGACAGCGCTTGCCTATTGTCCTGAGTCTCAGGCAAGGGAATTGTTGCAGAAAGAACTGTCCGGCTTGGGGTATGAGGTGAGGTTGATCAATCAACAGGATGATATCAGGTCCAGGTTTAGATATCACATATATGACCTGATTATTTTGTGCCAAAATGGACCTGAGCCAGAGGACGATCTTTCTAATATTCAGGAATATATAAGCTCTCTTCTGATGGACATGCGTAGAAAAATCCTCGTGGTTTATATCCATTCGAGAGGAAATCGCCTTGACTCCATGCAGGCCTTTTCAATGGGAGCGGATTTAACAATAAGTCCTCCCGACTTAAAAGATCTTTCCGAAATTCTTTCCCCGGCTCTTGACGCCAAGGAAATAGCTTACAAGGTCTTTTTTGAATGTAAGGCCAAGGTGGAGGAGGAGGTGTTTTAATTTTAGTGCCTAAAGTTGTGGTGCGCGCTTTCAGCGCGGTTAATATAAATAGATGGAGCGAAGCGATACCTTAACTTTAGGCACTTGAAATATCTGCTCTTGAATTTGTGGCTTCTTAAGTTAAGCTGATTTATAAAATTTGATTATGTCGTACGATTCACGGCTTGAAACTTGAAATTGGAAAGTAGAAATTGGGGTAAGTGGAACAAAAAGGTTCAGAACACCGTAGAAAAGGTACATAATGGACGAACCTAACCTTGACCGTCGTAGCTTTTTACAAGGATTAGCCGGTGCTGCTGTCATAGTAACCGGCCTTTCAGAAGCCGCAGCAGAAGAGCCGTCAGCGGGAATAGCAAAGGCTAGGCAAAAAACAGCTATTCCGGATATCAAAAAATATAGGGGTTTGATTGGAGCTTTGGAGGGATTCTCGGCAACGATTATTCGGGAACATCTGGCCCTTCTTGAAAGATATCGCCAGGAATTATCCGAAGTGGAATCACGGAATCGGACAATTGATCTTGCTTTGGCCGATCCCCTTGCCAGCAAATGGCGCAATCATGTCCTGGCATGGATCGAGTTACACAACGCAGTCAGACTTCATGAATTGTATTTTGACGCATTGACACCCAAGAGCGTTAAACCTGGCCAAAAGATCGGTAAGGCCATTGAGGAATCATTTGGTTCTTTTGATCAGTGGTGGGTAAAATTCAGAGCCACTGCTATGGCAGTGAGGGCTTGGGGCATACTTGCGTGGGATAATCAATCAAGGCGACTGGTAATTTTCGGTCTGGACAATGACTCAGAATGGCCCTTGGGGCTTGAACCCTTGCTGGTTGTGGATATGGCTGAGCATGCGTACGTACTGGATTTTATAGGGCAACCTCTGGCCTATCTGGATATGTGGCTGGCAAGAGTTAACTGGGTGGTTGTGGATTCCAGGCTGGCCATGGCCTCAAAAAAATAACAGCAGTTACTATAGATTTTCAGATATTGAATTTCACAAGGCCAGAGGGAGGAATCCGAGTAAGTCATACTTATTGGTATGTCGTCGAGGATTCCGACCGATAACGCAGTGAAATTTAATATATGGAAATCTATATCACGTTGAATGCTTCAGGAGAATAATGATGAAAGTTAGAAAGGCCGTGGTTCCGGTGGCGGGCCTTGGAACAAGATTTTTGCCTGCCACAAAGGCCATTCCCAAAGAAATGCTGACCGTAGTGGACCGGCCTATCATTCAGTATATCGTGGAAGAGATAGTTGCCTCCGGCATAAAAGAGGTGGTTCTGGTAACTGCCTCCGGGAAGTCAGCCATTGAAAATCATTTTGATTACTCCTTTGAACTTGAGATTTTTTTGTCCCAGAAGGGTAAGCTGGATCTTCTCAGGGAGGTTCGTCACATATCCGATCTCATCGAGGTAGTTTCGGTCCGTCAGAAAGAGCCTCTAGGCCTTGGACACGCTGTAAAGGTCACAGAGCCGGTAGTCTGCAATGAGCCATTTGTAGTTGTGCTCGGCGACGACATGGTAGATGCCAAGGTCCCTTGTGTTTTTCAGATGTTAAAGGTCTTTGAAGAATTCCAGCAATCCGTTGTCGCGGTACAAAAGGTCCCTTTGGATGAAACTCATAGATACGGGATCATAGAGGGTGAAGAAGTGGCAGAAGGGGTCTATAAGGTACAGAGACTTATTGAAAAGCCTGCGCCTGGTACTTCCACGTCCGATCTTGCCATAATCGGCCGGTATGTATTAAGGCCTGAGATATATGGTTGCCTTAACAGGACTCTTCCAGGGGTGGGCGGTGAAATCCAGCTAACAGACGCCCTGGACTGTCTCCGAAAAGAACAGGGACTCTATGCTTATGAATTCAAGGGCAATAGATATGACGCAGGAGATAAAATGGGATACCTTCAGGCTACTGTGAATTATGCCCTTACACATCCGGATCTTGGTAGAAGATTTAAGGAGTACTTGAAGAAACTGGTCGCTAATCTGGATGAGTGAGGAATGTTCTTCCAGGGCGAGGGACGAAACACCTGTTGAACTTAATTCCCCTGGCTGCAATCAACTGATAGATGTTGTAGTGCCCTTGCCCATATACACGGCCCTTACCTACATCTTGTCAGGACATACTCCTTTCCCCGCTAAAGGTTCCAGGGTCCTGGTTCCTGTAGGTCGCAGGAACATGGTCGGGGTGGCATGGGGAACCCCTGCAAAAGAGCCGCCCCCTGTGGATTTGAAAAAGGTCAAAAGGATACTTGACCATGGACCTCTCTTACCTGAAACCCTTATCAGTTTTCTTGAATGGACCTCATCATATTATTTTTATCCCATAGGACAGGTAATGGCAGAGGCCTTGCCACCGGGGCTTTTATCCGCCCGGAATCGACGCATATCCCAAATTAGTAATGGTCTGCCAAAGAGCAGGGACTGCCGGCCGGAGTTTCTGCCCTGGTCAACCGAGGTTCCCTTGCAGCTCACCGAAGAGCAGGAAATAGTATTTAATGCCATTTGTGATGCCCTTGCTACCAGGTCCTATCACCCCATACTTGTGCACGGAGTGACCGGCAGCGGAAAGACAGAGGTCTATCTTCGGGCCGCCAAAGAGTGTGTCAAGCAAGGCCGCAGCGTGTTGGTGCTGGTGCCTGAGATTGCCATGACCACCCAGGCTGTGGGCTGGTTCGTTGGCAGGTTCGGTGAGGAGGTAACAGTACTTCACAGCGGCCTGACAGAGGCCCAGAGGCGTAATCAGTGGTTCAGAATAAAAGAGGGAAAGAGCAGAATGGTTATTGGGACCCGATCTGCCATTTTTGCCCCATTATCCGATATCGGTCTTATTGTAGTGGACGAGGAACACGATCCCTCGTACAAGCAGTCTGAAAAATTTCGATACCAGGCAAGAGATATGGCCCTGTTACGTGGCCGGATGTCAGAAGCAACAGTGATTCTGGGATCTGCCACTCCGTCTGTATCAAGTTTCAAGAACTCCCTCTCGGGCAAATATCAGTTGGTTACTATGGGAAAACGAGTGGCCAAGCGGTCTCTTCCCGAGGTAGTAGTGGTGGATCGCAGAAGAAAAGAGAAAAAGGATCAACATCACAAGTTAAAGTCAGCAAGACCTGAATGGCTCTCCAAAGAACTTAAAGATGCGACAGGGGATACATTAGCAAGAGGAGAGCAGGTCCTGCTGTTTCTTAACAGGCGGGGTTTTGCAACCTATATTTTTTGTCCTGATTGCGGGCATGTGTTCAGGTGCCCTCACTGTGAGGTCACGCTTACGTGGCATCGTGGAGATAAAAGGACGAATAGCGAAAAAGACGGAGTGCTTCGCTGCCACTACTGCGGGATGGAATCGCCTGCCCTGCCTGTCTGCCCGCAATGCATGGGGCAGGCGATCAAAACCTTTGGCTATGGCACTGAAAGAATTGCAGCCGACCTTGAGGAGATCTTCCCCAATGCCAGGATCGCACGGCTGGACCGGGATACAGTACGAACCCGAAGGCATCTGGAGGAGGTTATCCTTGATTTCCGGAAAGGGCGTCTTGATATACTTGTGGGTACCCAGATGATCACCAAAGGTCATGACTTTCCCGGCCTTACCCTCGTAGGCATATTATGCGCGGATTTATCCCTGAATTTCCCCGAATATCATGCAACTGAGAGGACTTTCCAGCTCCTTGCCCAAGTGGCGGGCAGGGCAGGACGTGGAGAACGGCCCGGCCGGGTTTTAATTCAGACGTGGTTGCCTGATCACTATGTTCTGGACTGCGCGACCACCCATGACTTTAATGCCTTTTATGAAAAGGAGTCGAAGTTTAGAAAGGCCTTGGGATATCCGCCTTTTGGACGATTAATTAATCTTCGCTTCTCAGGCCGGAAAAAGGCCCAAGTCTGCGACACTGCGGGCAATGTGGCAAGATTGGCAAAAAACCTCGCAAAAGGTATCAAGAGTACCGGTGGACCTCAAGTTGAAGTCCTGGGGCCCGCTCCAGCACCCAGAGCAAAAATCAAAGACCATTATCGGTGGCAGATACTCTTAAAGTCCTCATCGCTTTCAAATCTAAGGACATTGTGCTCTGGTCTTCTGTCAAGGAAAGCAGACATGGTACCATCCAGTGTAAGAATGGAAGTGGATGTGGATCCCTACAGTCTGCTTTGATTTCATCTCTGGGGGCCACAAACCTATCTCACTACCCTACCCTGCTTCTGGACCTGTTCCAGGATCCTTCTGCTGTATGGGCCGCAGTTAAAGAGAAGGTCCATGGCCGACAGATCCTTGATAAATTCTCCCCAGAGCTGGGGATAGACAGGCCTCTGATAATCCAGCCATTGGACAGTGATCCCTGCTTCCTTTAGCAGGGCGGTATCGATCCTTCCCTTTCCCGCCCTGGGGGCCACGAGTTCACTTGCGCCCAGTCTTTCGGCAATGGCAACAAGCAGGCCCGTTCCCTTGGCCTTGACGCCTATCTCTGACTGGAGCAAGTAAGAGCCGGGCAAATCAAAAAAGCGAAAAATGTGATCAATGCCGGCCATGTTCCAGTGAAGCAACTTTTCAGGCGCCCTGCTATAGAGCTGCTCGAAAAAGGCAAAGTGTTCCTGGAAGAACGGGGCGTTCTTGTAACAGTGCTCCAGGGTCATGAGGTGTTTGCGACGCCAGCGTGGGTCATTCAGGACACGAACCTGGTCAATGGGCTGGAGGCCCTGTCCCTTTTTGATCACCGGAATGGTGAACCAAACCGGTCCGCGCATGCCCTTTAAGCGGTTCCGATTGATCCAGGAAAATCCCCTTGGATACTGGACCTGATCCAGGAACACCAGTGTGTCCACTTGCATGGCCTTGTGAATCAGACCGGGCCAGGGCATAAAAGTGGGCTGGTGAGCTGCGAATCTCATTGCTCAATCGGCTCGACCAAATCTAACCTGAGCGCAATATTTTCCAACTTATTTTAAATAGCCTCCTATACTCAGTTATCAGCCAAGTTTATCCAGTTTCCTCACCATATCGTTTTCAGTCCTTTCAGTTTACGCAATTTTCCATCACTGGTGATGAGTTTGGCATTATGAAATTTGGCAGTTGCGGCAATAATTCGATCTGCAGGATCAAGATTATCCTTAAAGGACATGGAGACAGAAAGGTCCGCGATTTGGGGCGTGATTGGGATGACCCTGATTTAGACTGTCAAGAATGAGAATACATGTATCAAGCACAATCATCTGCTGCATCCCATTTTTCATCTATGGGAGAAGTAATATCCCCGATCTCACAGTTACTCTGTAGCTGTTTGAGCCATTTCCGGGCAGCCGCCTTCACATCCTCCCGGGGGAAAAGACGGGCCACAATACGTCCCCTTGAAGTAATAACAAGTGCCTGGCCGGAACCGGCCTTGGCCAGATAATCAGGCAGATGATTTCGTAGTTCAGTGACATTAACCTTCTGCATAATGAACCCTCACAATTCATGCAAAGTATACGTTTGAACTACACAATTATAGAATTTCCAGACATTCCAAGTCAAGAGAAAAACCGCCCCCATTATCAAATCCCCCCTTTCCGTTTTGAAAGCAGGTCCCCCCCCAAAGGTCTTTTCCTAAAAATATAGTTATCTGTTTAATGTCCATAAAATAAAATGCTTGATCAACCCCTCATCAAGATCAAGTTCGATACTTTTGTCCACTCAATGCCGCAGTTTTTTATCAAACCCGCTCAACTCCGCCTGCTTTTTCTTCAAAATGTCCAATCTTTTTAACTCAATGACCCCAGCCGCTTCAGGTGATAAAATGAAAAATCGTGTTCAAAGAGCTGCGACTTTATCAAGCCTTCGAACATGAAAAATTTCATTTTTTTTGATCGCATCAATTTTGGATTCTTCAACGACCAGTATGGCGATAGTTTCACCAATTGCATTAAAAACTTCCAGCGAATAGCCTGTTTCCTGCCCCGGTTCTCCGTCGTGTTTTTCTACAATGGTGGCTAAATCACCTTCATGAAGCCCATATTCAGGGAAATCTTCTTTCAAAGATACGCGTGTGAAAAGCTGATAAGCCATAATTAGCCCTCCTTATCAGGAAACAAAGTGATAAATTTTGTTCGCTGAAATATGTTCTCTATCATCCAAATTGTAACAATGCTGAGTGAAATACCATTTGGCCCCACAAGTTTGCCGCGAATTTCAAATAGATCCCCATAGGCTGTTTTACGAACCAATTCAGCCTCAATCGGCAATATCTGCCTACGGATATCTTCCAACAAGCGCTGCCAGTTGTTCAGTGAATAGCCTGCCCGCCCCAGGAATCGAGACTTATCATTATCAGGTTGCCATTTCAAAAGATAGTCGGTGATTTTTTCTCGCGCGATTATTGAATTGTTGTGTAGTTTCAATTTGTTGTGTCCCTTCACGGTAAAAGCAATCAATCACAAAATCGTTTCAACCCGATCATATTCTTCCAGGCGATTGGATTTCCAAACCGGCTGATCCAACTCCAGATCTTTTATGGCTTGCTTTTTTAACCTCATCAAAAAATCGCCTTTTTATTTCTTTCCTGTCACTGCCTTCTTCTCTGCCAGCAGGTCCCCAAACTTTCCATGGTTTACCTTAACCCCGTCATCCAGATCCAGTTCGATGCGGTTGCGCGCGCATGAATCGAAGCCATGATGAATCAGTTAATTCTTTCATGCAGGACTCTTTCATCCCCTACCTTATGCCGGTTTATCCCGATGCTTTCGCAACGGCTCCTATATCGGGGCGGGTTAAAAACTCGCCCCTACCCGATTAGGCCCCTCTTGTTATAAATGGGCGATATTTATCACTCCAGCCACGATACCAATTTTTCCGTCTCAACTCTATCGGTTCTGAATTTATATATGGGGGATTCCAAATCTGGATAACCGATTGATAAACCAATTACGAGTCGCTTGGTCTCAGGAATGGAGAGAAAGTTTTTGATCTGCTTGGCATAATCTGTTGAAAAGGCCTGCGGTACTGTGCCAAGCCCTTTAGCGTGGGCCGCCAACATCAGGCTTTGGGCGAATAGCCCTATATCAAAGAGTGACCAGAGAGTGAGAGAGCTATCTTGGAAGAGATATATGGCATGGGGAGCATAATAGAAATTGAAATTCACCATCTTCGATTTTCGGACTACTTCAGGATCTTTCGGGTCGATTCCGGTTGCTTCAGCTCTTGTTTTATATAAA
>DFBQ01000203.1 GCA_002367355.1 Deltaproteobacteria bacterium UBA3076
TGAGAAACTTATGACTGACGAGTAGATTAGGGAAGCAGAAATAAATAACTTACCCGGATTGCGCCGGATTTTTATTCGTCTTCAAGGCGCGAGGAGGGAGCATAACGGGTTATGTGACCAACGAGCAACGCAGAAGCCGGATAAAAAGACAATCAAGATGGGTAAGTTATTTATTGCCGACTCCCTTAATATGTTTGATAACGGAGTGGGTCCATCAGTAGCATGAGAGGACGCAAGGTTTGATTGAGGTATGGTGTCGGGTCAAATACCGGGTCTTCCGGTGTCAATGAACCTGGTTGGATGTCTTTGAGGGTGATTTTAATTTCCAGATCCAGTTCCTTGAGTTTCATCCGGATTTTGCTCGGATAAGGGGCGCAATTTCCCAGTAATACTGGGTCATCGTACAAAACTTTGAGTTCGGGATTCTCTAAAGAGATCGGTGACAGCGTTTGTCTGTCGAACTTTGCCCATCCAGGCCCTCCTTGATGGGAAAAGCTGATGCAAACTGGTTTTTCATAATCTTTAAAATTTCTTTCCTTCTTACATGGAGCAACTTTAACATTTTGCGTCTCAACCACACTCCATGGATTTAATAGCCAGGATGCCTCGTTAATAAGGGACGATATCTCCTTGCCATTCCTAAGCTTGTCATTAATACCGGTAACATATACTGCGTTATGCGATGGTATGAAGAGATAAGAGGCTTTTTTCGCAACCAGGCAATCAAAGACGGTTACACCAAAGGGACCATGACCTGTCAGCCTGGCAAGCCCCCCTTCATGCGTCCTTGTCCACATAAGCTGTCCTTTGATTTCAGGCTGAGTTTGATCATGGATCGTGAGCTTCAATTTGACCCTGGCCTTAAGGCTGGAGAGCTGACTTGCCTGAAAGCTTATGGCATCCAGTATATCTCCGGTCGCGATTTTGGGACCAGGTTGCACACTTGGCGGCCTTTTTGGTTTTCCAGCGCAACCAGACAGGCACGCGCACACAAGAAGGGCTAAAGCAATGGCAAATGGAAAACTATGTATTATTTTATTCATAACGAGTCCTATGAAATGCACTAAATGACTGGCTAAAAACATCAGACTCTATCCATTTTCATGGTCGCTCTGGTTTTTTTGCATATTACACGACACCAAGTACAATCTGTGCTTTGCCATGAAAAGACAGGTATCGTGTAGCATGGGATTTTTAAAATAACAACCAGCAGAACAAATCCCATGTATTAGGGAGAGATATATAGAGGTTATGGAACAAGATATCGGAAAGGCGTTAGCATATCAGATAAAGAGGGAAATAGCAGAGAGATACTTCGGCTATAGAAAAACCATAGAGGAAGACAGGCAGGCCCTTGAGGCCATGATCTCTGATCTTTGCTTCCTATACGAACAAAAGATAGGGAGGGACATAGCCAGGATATATGTCCTTTTGCAGGATTTGAACCTGATTGACGAATTTTTAAGGCTTACTGGTTGGGAAGGCCGTCCCTTTTTCGATCAGTATACAGTGGAGTCGGGCACGATCAGGGAGCGGCTTCTTAAGAACATGGAACTCCATGGCTGGTTGGCCCATTCCAAATTTGCCAATCTGCTTTTAGACAGTTATGAAAGGCTTTACCTGGATACATTTAAGTACAGAGAAAAGCTGGATGAGGTACTGGAGGAGGCCCAGGTTATAGACGAGGAGATTCGTCAGTTTAAAGAGAAATTTGCCCTTGATGAAATCATGAGTTTTTTAAATACCTTAGACAGAAGGGATGATCTCGCCGGTGTATTAGGTGAGAATCTGCCGGCAGGTAGAGCGGAAGATCTATCATCCCGTCTTGAATTGGCCCCTGTTGGTGACCTTGAAAAGTTACTACCCAGAGTGCCGGATTTGCCGGCGCCGGATAAGGTAAAGCGCAGCCTAAAAGACCTTGCCAATAGAGCAGTTAAATCCCATAAGGAGGAAGTCCTTAAAACTGTCGGGGATTAAACGGATTCGGCATATAAATCGGAGTAAGCGTTCACAGGGCACCGCATCTGCTTTGTTGTNNGTACGTCTGCGTACCCTCCGCCTCGCATCTGCAGCACCCTGTAAACGCTTACAGTTCGGTGGGTTGCGGTAAAACGGGCGTTGTAATCCCGTGAACGGTTACAAATCGGAAAGGAACAGTCTCTATGGATACAGATAACGATTTTGCTTCATGCTCTGAGTATTCTGAGGATATTCAACATGTCTGGCACACTGTAACAGTACCTTTGGGAGCCAATACCTATGATATTCTCATAGGTCCGGGGCTTTTGACAGAGTTGGGAGAGGATCTCAAGTCAAATTTGCCTGCTCCGCGATACCTGATTATCACGGATTCAAATGTAGAGGACTACCTTGGGGCGGATCTTATCAAGTTGCTGGAACAAGGCGGAGTCAATGTTGAGTTGTTGTCCTTTGCAGCAGGCGAGGAATCCAAAAATATGGATACCGTAGTGGATCTCGCTCGCAGAATGATAGACCTGGGTGCAGATAGGCAGACTGCCATACTGGCTCTGGGCGGAGGAGTGGTTGGGGATGTAGCAGGTTTTCTTGCCTCTATCTATATGAGGGGCGTCCCGCTTGTGCAGATTCCTACCACACTCCTTGCCCAGGTAGACAGCTCAGTGGGAGGAAAGACAGGGGTTGACCTGCCTGAGGGGAAAAACCTCCTCGGGACCTTTTATCAGCCAGGAAGAGTCTATGCGGACATAGGGGTGTTGACTACTCTGCCCAAAGCTGAGATCAGAAATGGTCTTGCTGAGGTAGTGAAGTATGGAATGATCCAAAGCCCGGAACTGTTTGATTTCCTGGAGGAGAAGTGGTGGGATGTAATAAATCTTGAACCACGTGTCACAGCTCACATAGTCTTTAGCTCTTGTTCCATAAAGGCTGATGTGGTGTCTGCTGATGAACGCGAAGGAGATCTAAGACGTGTCCTTAATTTTGGTCATACTGTGGGCCATGCGGTGGAGGCCGCAGCACACTATCAGATCCCTCACGGGGAGGCGGTTTCCATGGGTATGGTGGTGGTTTCAAGGATCTCTGTAGCAAAGGGTTTAATGCCCGAGGGGGATATTGAGAGGCTATGCAGGCTTCTGGACAGGTTAAATCTTCCCAAAGCGATTCCGGCAAATCTCTCTGCAGAAGAGCTGATGGATCTCCTCCGGCATGACAAAAAGGCAAAGTCAGGGCGACCTCACTTTGTCCTGAGTCGCGGAATCGGTCAAATTCTTATAACGGATGATGTCAGTAGAGAGGAGCTGGCCGTGGCTATTGAGGCCTCACGGGGCTAAAGATTACGTAAGCGTTCACAGGGCACCGCATCTGCTTTGTTGTCGGGCACTTGAAGTACAGGGAGTACGTCTGCGTACCNNGCCTCGCATCTGCAGCACCCTGTAAACGCTTACAGTTCGGTGGGTTGTGGTAAAACGGGCGTTGTAATCCCGTGAACGGTTACGATTACCTATTATTTCTATAGGCATTTTTTTTATTTGCTTCAAATTGCAGTAAAAGTGCTTTGATCTCCAGGCCACATGAAAAGCCAACAAGGTTTCCCCTTTTTCCGACCACTCTATGACAGGGTATAATAATGGGCAGCGGATTAGACTTGAGGGCCTGTCCCACTGCCCTGGGCGAACCGCAACCGACTTCAGAAGCCATCTCACTATATGACATCAGCTTTCCAAAGGAAATACGACAGGTGGCATCCCACACTTTTTTTTGAAAAGCTGTTCCCTTTGCCTTAAATGGTATTGATGACCTGTTTAACTTTCCTTCAAGGACTCCTCTGAATTTATGGGCAAGAGGTGAAAACGCCCAATTTTCCGGCTTGCCGGCGAAATCAAGCTTGATGCGGATAAGAAAGCCGTTTCCCCACTGTCCCTGGACCTTCAAAGTGTGATTGAGTATTGGGATATAAAAGATTTCCTTTTTTATCACTTTATTATCACAGATCCATACCACCTATAGACAATGCTGAATTGTGAATGCTGAATGCTGAATGCTGAATTGTGGAAGAAGATTTAGAAGACATATACTTTTACCTTAACTCAACATTCAAAATTCAAAATTCAACATTTGCGGAATCAAATATAGTGTTCATAACCCTGATATGTAATGTCTTTTGCGCCTTGAGACGTTTTTAAAATTACCCTATCACCCTGTACTATCTTTCCAATTCGGAACGGTCTATACCCAAGAATCTTCGCGGCAATTTTTTGTACTTCAGACTCATTTTTTTCTGACACGGTCCACAAGAGCTCAAAATCTTCGCCTCCTGTAAGGGCAAGATCTAAGGGCAATATTCCCAAAATCCCTGAAGTTTTTTTTAAGGCCCTGGAAACCGGCATTTCCCTTGCCCAGACTTCGGCGCCGACTTTGCTGTTTTTACATACATGGGCAAGATCTGTGGCAATGCCGTCAGAGACGTCTATGGCAGTTTGAACCATGCCTTTTGCAGCCAGGGCCTGTCCCAGTGTCACGCGTGGTTCAGGGTCCAGATGCTTGCTTACCAGACGTTTTAGAACAGCCCTTGAGATCCCATGTGCCCCTTTTTGACCTTTGAAGGGACTTCTCTTTTCTTTATATTTCCTTAACAACTCAAGCCCGGCGGCCGCTTCTCCAAGATTACCTGAACAGTAAATCAGGTCGTCCGGCTGTGCATGACCACGGCTCAGCCATTTCCCTTTTTTTACTTCTCCAATCAAGGTAAGGCTGAGTGAGAGCCGATCCGGGGCGCTTACAGTATCTCCTCCGACCAGGCTTACTCCATATTCGGATAGTCGTGATATCAGTCCCTTAGAGAAACTGTCCCAAAATCTGTCAGTCATTCCCGGACGCACAGCCAGGTTCAGAAAGGCCCAGCGGGGATTTCCCCCCATAGCCCCTGCATCGCTCAAATTAACCGCCGCTGTCTTTCTACCAAGATGCCATGGATCAAAATAGTCAAGGTCAAAGTGAATTGACTCAACAAGTGTGTCGGTGGTGATTATTAGATGGCGATCAGGACTTGGGGCTACCACGGCGCAGTCATCGCCTATGCCCACCAATACAGAGGGATCCTTTATTTGCGCTCCTGCAAGACGTTGTATTTTAGCGATGAGATCTCTTTCCATTCATTATTCTTTGACTATCCTACTATTTCCAAACTGCTGAAGAAGTAGGTTATCTCTGTGGCAGCGGTCTCAGGGGCATCGGAGCCATGCACCACATTTTTTTCAATATCCGTGGCAAAATCAGCCCTTACAGTCCCAGGCTTTGCTTCTTTGTAGTTTGTGGCACCCATGAGCTCCCGGTTGCGCTGGATTACGTCTTTACCCTCAAGGACCATAATTAATATTGGTCCGGAGGACATGAAATCAGTGAGGCTTTCGAAAAAAGGTCTCTCTCTATGAACTGCATAGAAGCCTTCTGCCTCCTTTTTGCTTAAGTATATCATTTTCATGGCAGCTATCCGGAACCCGGCACCTTCAAAGCGTTTGATGACATCCCCGATAAGGCCTCGAGACACGCCGTCCGGCTTGATGATAGATAATGTACGTTCCATTCCGATAAGATCTCCTTTTTTAGATTATTAAAGGTCGTTAGGCTGAAGGCCGAAGGCTGAAGTGATCTAACAGCCTTCAGCCTTCAGTCTATCTACCTAATTTTATGTGATCGCGCATAATTTGTCCCTAAAAGCCTTCCACCTTCAGTCTATCCACCTGAGAGTTACTTTGTCTGTAGTAAAAAAATGAGTACAAGGCAAATATTGATAGCTCACTTTTTAGGTTCATCGCGGATTAATGGGAAAATTCCGCAGATTCACTGCCATAGATCAGCTGTGTTGCTGCTATAAGCCGTTAGCAATCAGGTATCAGCCGTTAGTTTGTGGTTATTTTTCAAATAGATAGCTAACAGCTAAAAGCTAAGCGCTAATAGCTGTTCAAGTGGATTACCCCAGTAATCCGCGATGAACCACTTTTTACTGTATTCACTGATGATTTCTTGACTTCAATTTTTACTTTTATTAAATTATTTGGCATCCTTCATTTACCAGTTTACACTTTTTTCGAAAAAGCGTGTATTATCGAATCGAATGCAGAGGTCGAAACTGGAAATTTGAAATTTGAAATTAGGTAACGTATCTACATCTTTGTATTTTTTCCAATTTCCAGTTTCAAGTTTCCGATTTCATTGTCAAAACACAAGATCAGCAAAGTGAAAACTACTTTTGACTTGTAGTGAAGGATGCAAATTATTTCAGCGTTCCTTGTGCGAGAGTGGCGGAAATGGTAGACGCACTGGACTTAGGATCCAGCGGGCTTACACCTATGCGAGTTCGACTCTCGCCTCTCGCACCAGAGAACTTGTTTTATTAAAATAGCACTGTATGTTTGCCATTTGCCCTTGACGGGGGCTTTTCTCCTTTATTTTTCTCTTTAAAGATATTAAATAAATGAACCACCTGTAAAATTTCATCTGTTGTTTCTTTTGGAACAGGATTTGGAGTTTTGTGAGCGACTTATATTCAAATAATTGAACTTGTAAAGAAAGGTAAGAAGTTAATGAAGGTTACAGTCGAAGACATAGGTCCTATTCAGAAACGTCTCTCAGTAGAAATACCCGCTGACGTGGTATCTAAGGAGTTTGACAGCGCATACAACCAACTGAAAAAGGGGGCAAATATTAAAGGTTTCAGAAAGGGCAAGGCCCCTCGCAGCATACTGGAGCGTCACTACGGTCCGCAGGTGGAAAGTGAGGTGCTTGAGAAGCTTATTAAAGATAGCCTGTCCGATGCCCTTAAGGAGGCAAACGTGGAGCTGATACTTGATCCCCAGTTGGATTCAACCTCTCCCTTAAAGGCCGCCGAAGTTTTTTCTTATTCAGCCCTCCTGGACCTCTGGCCTGAGTTCGAAGTGCCAAAATATAAAGGCCTTGAACTGGAAGAGCCCCTGGTGGAGGTGAGTGAAGAGGAGATACAGGAGCAACTTGAGGCCCTGCTACGCCATTTCGCAACAGTAGAGTCTATGGAAGAAGACCGTCCTGTGGAAAAGGGCGATCTTGCCATAATTGATTATGTGGGGGAGATAGATGGTGAGCCTGTGGATGGCCTTTCGGAAGAAAATTACTATCTGGAAGTTGGCGCAGGCTATTTCAATCCCGTGTTTGAGGAACAACTTCCGGGAATGACTAAAGATTCTGAGAAGTCTATTGAGGTCAGTTATCCTGAGGATGCTTTAAACGCAAAGGTTGCCGGCAGGACTGTCCAATTCAAGGTGGTGTTAAAAGACATAAAAAAACGAATATCGCCCGAGCTGAACGACGATTTTGCCAAAAAGATCGGAGCAGATATCAAGACCGTTGAAGACTTGAGGGATCGTCTGCGTAAACAGTTGGAGATAGACAAGCAGAAGGCCGCGAAAAGCAGTCTGAGACAGCAATTCCTGGAACAATTGAGGGAACAGGTGGATTTTCCCATACCTGATAGACTGATTGATGCCAAGCTCACTCAAATGGTGGATAACGTGATAGGTCACCTTCAGGAACGGGGAATGGACCTTGAGAGGGCCGGGATGTCGGAGGACCGGCTCCGCGCGAAGATGCGGGAAGACGCTGTTGGCCAAGTGAAGACCGAGATTATTTTGGACAAGATTGCCGAAGTAGAAGACATTGCCGTGGACCATGACGAGGTTTCCGAATATGCTAAGTATGCGGATAGCCAATCCCAAAGGTTAGGTGTGGACAAGAAGCAATTACAAAACGCAATGGTGCAGAACGTTCTTCCTAAGTTGCGGGCAAAAAAGACCGTAGATTTTCTTTTGAAACAGGCAGTTGTAAAGCCGGCATCCCAGGAGGTTGATTAAATGCCGCTGATACCTATTGTTATAGAACAGAGTTCCAGGGGCGAGAGGGCCTACGATATATATTCGCGCCTCCTTAAAGAGCGCATAGTATTCTTGGGAGGCGTGGTCGATGATGAAATAGCCAGCCTTATTATAGCCCAGTTTCTCTTTCTGGAAGCGGAAGATCCCAAAAGGGACGTAACACTTTACATAAACTCACCCGGTGGGATAGTTACTGCGGGTTTAGCTATTTATGACACCATGCAATATATCAGACCTGATGTGAGCACACTTTGCCTTGGTCAGGCAGCCAGTATGGGCGCGATGCTTCTTGCTGCAGGCGCTGAGGGTAAACGTTATACCCTCCCCAACGCAAGAATCCTGATCCATCAGCCCATGGGTGGATTTAAGGGCCAGGCAACAGATATTGATATCCATGCCAGAGAGATCTTGAGGCTGCGTCAGAGGTTAAATGAAATTCTTGCAGCCCATACCGGTCAGCCTCTTGAAAGGATTCAGGAGGATACTGAGAGAGATTTTTTTATGAGCGGGGAAGAGGCCGTGGAGTATGGCCTTATAGATGAAGTTATTGTAAAACGTGATATTACTCCCCAGGAGGATAAGCCGAATGGCTAGGACGAAAGATTTTGAAAACCAGGGTGGTTTACACTGCTCATTCTGTGGAAAGGGTCAGGAAGAGGTAAAAAAGCTCATAGCCGGCCCGAGTGTATACATTTGTGATGAATGTATAGAACTCTGCAATGATATAATAGCCGAGGAATATGATGGGGAAGACGAGGTCGGCAGTGCAGAGAACAAGATCCTCAAACCTGCTGAAATAAAAGCCCTTATAGACGAGTATGTTATTGGCCAGGAGATGGCCAAGAGAATTCTCTCTGTTGCGGTACACAACCATTATAAACGCATCGACTCCGGGATCGGTATGGAGGATGTGGAACTTCAGAAAAGCAACATCATACTTATTGGGCCAACCGGCAGTGGAAAGACCCTTTTAGCTCAGATTTTGGCCAAGGTCCTTAATGTACCATTCACATTGGCAGACGCCACTACACTGACAGAGGCAGGCTATGTAGGGGAGGATGTGGAAAATATTATACTGAATCTCTTACAGGCATCTGACTACGATGTGGAGCTTGCAAGCCGTGGGATCGTATATATAGATGAGATCGATAAAATCGCAAGAAAGTCAGACAGCGCCTCCATTACAAGAGATGTGTCGGGAGAGGGTGTTCAACAAGCACTTCTTAAGATCATAGAAGGTACAGTGGCCAATGTGCCCCCAAAGGGCGGGCGCAAACATCCCCAGCAGGACTTTGTTAAGATTGATACTACTAATATACTGTTTATATGCGGTGGTGCTTTTGTAGGCCTGGATTCCATTGTGAAGACAAGAATGGGCAAGTTCTCCATAGGTTTTGGCGCGGATGTTCAGGGCGCACGGGATCTTTCGTTGGGCGAGACTCTCAAGGAAATTCAGCCGGAAGACCTGATAAAATATGGGCTGATCCCGGAATTCGTCGGCAGAATTCCTGTTGTTGCGACCCTGGAGGAACTGGATGAAGATGACTTGGTAAAGATCCTCTGTGAGCCCAGAAACGCTTTGGTGAAGCAGTTCCAGAAGCTTTTTGCAATGGATGACGTTGATCTCCATTTTACCGATGGGGCAATAAGGGCCATTGCTCAGGAGGCGACAAAGAGAAAGACAGGGGCCCGGGGGCTGCGGGCTATTCTGGAGCAGGCCATGTTGAATGTGATGTATGAGCTCCCATCCAGGGAAGGTGTTAAAGAGTGCGTGATAAGTGAGGATGTAATCCTCAACAAGTCAGAGCCTATACTTCTTTATGAACCCCAGGCCAAGGCATCATAGTAGGGCATGACCTATGAGTGAAAAAAAGAAAAATTTGACGGTTTCACTTTTACCCCTTCGCGATATTGTCCTTTTCCCGCATATGGTGGTTCCTCTTTTTGTCGGGCGTGATAAGTCGGTAGAGGCCATAGAGCAGGCCATGACTTTGGAGCAGGAGATATTATTAGCTGCCCAAAGAGATGCCAAGGTGGATGATCCCAAGGAGAAGGACATCTATCGGATAGGGACCCTGGGCACAATACTCCAGTTGCTTCGTCTGCCTGATGGCACGGTCAAGGCCCTGATAGAGGGTAAACGACGGGCCGAGATCAAACATTATGTTCCCAACCAGGAATATTTTGTGGTGGAGGCAGAGCCCTTGCCGAAAATATCAGACCGCTCGCCTGAGATAGAGGCCCTTATAAGAGTCACTGTTAGTGCCTTTGAGGAGTATGCAAAATATTACAAGAAGATCCCCTCTGAAGTGGCCCTTTCTATTTTTTCCATAACGGATCCTTCCCGATTGGCAGATACTATTGCTTCCCACATACCGCTGAAGGTCCATGATAAACAATCCCTGCTGGAGCAGATCCATCCCGGCAGACGCCTTGAACGGCTTTATGAGCTCATGCGTTCTGAGATCCAAGTCGTTCGGATGGAACAGCGGGTAAAAGAGCGCGTTAAGAAGCAGATGGAAAAAAACCAAAGAGACTATTATCTCAATGAGCAGATCAGGGCCATTCAAAAGGAGATGGGTCAGAAAGAAGACTCCCAGGCCGAGCTAAAAGATCTTGAGCGCCGCATAAAACGTAGGCGTCTCACCAGGGAGGCAGCGGCCAAGACTCGGCGGGAATTCAAGAAGCTTAAGATGATGGCCCCCTTGTCTGCCGAGGCCACTGTGGTGAGGAATTATATTGACTGGATACTGGTGCTGCCCTGGTTTGAGAAGACCAGGGACAAACACGACATAGTTGAAGCAGAGCGAATCCTCAACGAAGACCACTATGGCCTGGAGAAACCCAAGGAGAGGATTCTGGAATATCTGGCTGTCCAGAGCCTGGTAAAAAAGATGAAAGGGCCGATCCTGTGTCTGGTCGGACCTCCCGGCGTTGGGAAAACCTCACTTGCGAGATCCGTGGCCCGGGCCCTGGGGAGGAATTTTGTGCGCCTTTCCCTCGGAGGTGTAAGGGATGAGGCAGAAATCCGCGGCCACCGGCGGACATATATTGGCGCAATGCCTGGGAAAATCATCCAGTCGCTCAGAAAAGCCAAGTCCAACAACCCTGTGTTTTGCATAGATGAGGTGGATAAGATGAGCTCAGACTTCCGTGGAGATCCTGCATCTGCCCTCCTGGAGGTCCTGGACCCAGAGCAAAACTTTGCTTTTAATGATCATTATTTGGATCTGGATTATGATCTTTCCCGGGTGATGTTTATCACAACTGCAAATGCCCTTCATACTGTCCCGCTACCCCTCCAGGACAGAATGGAAATCATAGAACTCCCTGGATATACCGAGGAGGAAAAACTGGAGATAGCAAATGGTTATTTGCTCCCAAGGCAGCTTGAAGCCCATGGTCTGAATCCTGAACGGCTACAAATAAGTAATGGAGCCATCTTAGATATAATTCGTTCTTACACCAGAGAGGCCGGTGTCAGAAACCTCGAGCGTTTTTTGGCTTCAATCTGCCGCAAGGTGGCTATGGAAGTAGTACGCAATCGAGAGAAGAACCAGGTAATCAAGGTCAACCAGTCGTCTCTTAATAAGCACCTCGGCGTTCCCCGTTATCGTTTCGGGCAGACAGAAGAGAGCGCACAGACAGGTGTGGCTACTGGTCTTGCCTGGTCCGAAACCGGAGGGTCCCTGCTTCAGATAGAGGTCGTCCTTATGCCGGGAAAGGGTAAGCTAACCATTACAGGGAAGCTGGGTGATGTTATGCAGGAATCTGTACAGGCAGCTATGAGTTATGTGCGATCAAGGGCCTATGAGTTCAGGCTGCCCTGGGATTTTTATCAAAAAGTTGATATTCACGTACATGTACCCGAGGGCGGCATACCCAAAGATGGACCATCGGCAGGTATCACTATTGCCACAGCAATAGCGTCCGTCCTGCTAAAGGTTCCTGTCAGGCACAATGTGGCCATGACAGGGGAGATCACTTTGAGGGGCAGGATACTCCCGATAGGTGGTCTTAAAGAGAAACTCCTTGCAGCGAGACGCGGGGGTATTGAACATGTTCTAATACCAAAGGAAAATGAGAGAGAATTAAAAGAAATTCCTGCTAAGGTGACGCGCGCTATTCATATCCAGTCGATTGAGCATATGGATGACGTGTTAAAATACGCCCTTGTCCTTGAAGATCCGGATAGCCTGTTTGCCGGCCCGGCCTTCCCAGAGGTGCCATGTTGGTTTACAGAGCAGGAGCAGCAGCCTGAGATTCATGCACCTCATTAGTTTTGCGAATGATTCCTCGGCATCCTTCATATCAAGCCA
>DFBQ01000142.1 GCA_002367355.1 Deltaproteobacteria bacterium UBA3076
CCGAAACGATGATCATGGCCGACTATAACAAGCGATAACTGCATCAAATGTCTCGCTCTGCTCCTTACCCAAATACAACATCTGTTTTGCATCTTTGAAAAAGACTTCAATGCTCCAGCGTCTGGCATAATATTTGAGAATTTCAGAAGGTTCTAATTCTAAATCAGTACATAGAAAAGGATGCCACTGCTTTTTCCCATCACTGACAAACAAGACTTGTACTTGTCCAGTCTGTGGTAATGAGACCTTGAGGCTTACCCCTTTCACGTTCATCCCCGGCAACCACAGACCGCTTTCTTTTTGGCTACTTGTGTCCATAGCTTCTTGAGAGTGTATCCATGGCCCTGATAAATATATTTTGTTTTCCCTCTTTTCAGCCGGCAGATAACTCCATAGCCTATTGATACTGCCTCAGATATCAAAGCATCATGGGAAAACCAGCTATCAAACAGGACAAAAGATGCCTCTATCCCATAATTCCATGACCGCTCTAGCATCTCTAACAACATATCGGTCTTCTTCTCAAAAACTTCTTTACGCCGCTTCCAGCCGTTTGTTCTTTTATCAATCAGTTTCAGATCCTGATTGGTACGATTTTTGGAAGTATGGACAGCCATATCAACGGGATAAAAATTGACACCGTCATGATAGCCAAGCTGCAAGCACTGATAGCCTAAAATCGATCCTCTCTTTGCATGATCAAAATGATAACTGACCAACTCCATCTGTTTGCCGGTCTTTGGCAATATAGTATCATCTGCAATCAGCACTTTGTCACGGAGAGGTGTGTCCTGTAACCTAGTGATAATGCGAGACAAAAATAGATATATAAGCTTACGCCAATTAAATCGCTCCTGATTCAGAAAACGACAATAAGTATCCTTGCGAGCATCACACATCTTGCGGAAAGAATCAGCTGTCCAGAGAGAAGTCATACATTTTTTGACAAATGGTAACAAGATCATCAGATATAAGGTGATAATAGTGGGATATCCCTTCTGTTTGTAGATGCCGCACTGATGAAGCAAAGCATGGTCCTAAAACCAAAACTATCCATTGATCTGTCAATTTCCGATTCCAGACAAATATTTCTTTGTGCAATTTCCTTTTGCAGAGAAATTGATAATGGTTTAGAGTGATTCATAGTAGCTCCTTTATTTTGTATTTTTAGCATGTTAGCCAATTCAAGTATACTAAATTGGAGCTGCTTTTTCAATTGTTTTTGCTATTTTTTCAGTATGTTGAATGTTTTTTCGATCGTTTTTTCACCTGCGAAACTTCAGTGATCTAAGTATCCTCAGTGGCCGCAAAAGTAAAGAGGGGAGGGCTTTTTTATGTCAACGCTGGTAGTAGTGGGAACGCAGTGGGGTGACGAAGGCAAAGGGAAGATAGTAGACCTCTTGACAGAGTATGCCGACGTCATAGTGCGTTTTCAGGGTGGTAACAATGCTGGCCACACCCTGGTAGTGGACGGCGAAAAATTTATTTTTCACCTGATCCCTTCCGGAATTCTAAATGATGACAAGCTCTGTCTGATTGGGAACGGACTTGTAATTGATCCGTCAATCTTTATTCAGGAACTTGAGGAGCTTGCCTCAAGGGGTAGGCCTGTAACCGCCGATAGATTGCGGCTCAGCCCAAATGCACATCTAATAATGCCATACCACAAGGCCCTAGATCATGCCAGAGAGGCTGCCAAGGCCGAGGGGAAAAAGCTCGGGACCACGGGACGTGGTATAGGGCCATGCTATGATGACAAGATAGTCAGAAATGGAATCAAAGTAGCTGATCTTCTTGATCCTGTGCTCTTTAGAGAAAAACTCGAAGATAACGTAAAAGAAAAGAACTTCTATCTGACTAAGCTGCTGAATGCCGATCCCCTTGATCCTGAGACCATTTATGGTGAGTTTCAGGATTATGCCGAGCGCCTCGCCCCTTTTATCGACAATGTCTCTGTATTGATAGATGATGCGTTGCATAAAGGAAAAAACGTGCTGTTTGAGGGTGCTCAGGGTACTCAGTTGGACATTGATCATGGGACTTATCCCTTTGTCACATCCTCCAATACCGTGGCAGGGGCGGCCTGCTGTGGGGCAGGAATCGGTCCCAGCAAGATCGATAGAGTGTTAGGAATCTGTAAGGCCTATACTACAAGGGTAGGTGCCGGTCCTTTCCCCACAGAACTGGAGGATGCGATTGGAGACCATTTACAGAAAAAGGGAGCCGAGTTCGGTTCAACCACAGGGAGGCGCCGTCGCTGTGGATGGCTTGACGGTGTGGTATTGAGGGACGCGGTCAGGATCAATGGACTGGATGGGCTGGTTATTACAAAACTTGACGTGTTGAGTGGCCTTGGTCAACTCAATATCTGCACTGAATATGATATTTCAGGAACCAGACATACCTATATGCCTGCCAATATTCGGGAGGTCGAATCAATAAGGCCGATTAATATGACACTTTCCGGTTGGGAGGAGGATCTTAGCCGGCTGAGATCATTTGATGATTTACCTGAAAAGGCCAGGGACTATCTAAAGACCATAGAGGATATGGCTGAAACACCAATAATGCTGATCTCAGTGGGTCCCAGCAGGGAGCAGACCATTTTTTTGAAAAATCCTTTTGAATAACCAAAACAAAATAGTCCTCAGAAATAGAGGGACTGGATTGACTGGCGTCCTTCACTGGAATAGGCGCTAAAGAGCTTGACTATGTTGCGATATGGAAATAACATACTATAAGGTAAGGCAATTGTAAGAGGACTGGTTTGCGCTTGACTGGATGAATTTGGGCTCAACCGGAATTTGTGTG
This sequence comes from Deltaproteobacteria bacterium UBA3076, assembly GCA_002367355.1. Classification (GTDB taxonomy): domain Bacteria; phylum Desulfobacterota; class Dissulfuribacteria; order Dissulfuribacterales; family UBA3076; genus UBA3076. The sequence goes on from DFBQ01000142.1 coordinate 2,812, forward strand.
ATGCCCAAACCCGTCAACCGGAATCAGTGTGGTGTATAAAATCAACCTGTTACGCAAAA
>DFBQ01000239.1 GCA_002367355.1 Deltaproteobacteria bacterium UBA3076
GAATTTTATTGAGATTAAAGGGCATAGAGGGTGGAAAATGAATAGTTTTTAAATAAGAGAAAAATATTTCTTATGTTTCTGCACTGCAAAAGAGATAAAGTTTTCTCATGGGAATAAAAAAAGGGGAGACTGTAAGTTTGCTTTTTTGTAAGCGTTCACAGGGCACCGCATCTGCTATGTTGCCGGGCACTTGAATGAAGTACAGGAAGTACGTCTGCGTACCCGTATGCCTTGCATCTACAGCACCCTGTAAACGTTTACAGTTTGATGGGTTGAGGTAAAACGGGCGTTGTACTCCCGCGAACTGTTATTTTTTTTCGAACTCTAAAGGGATCAGTGGACAGCATTGACCGCGTTCCTGTTGAAGAATTCGGCCGACACCTGGAGCGCAACATCTGCTCCAAATTCAACGGCCAGGAAAAAGAACCCTTCGGGGTGGAAGTCAAATACCAGGGACGCTTATCAGGTTGGGATGAACAGAGTATAAGGTGACAGATCTGGATATATCTTTTAATTTGAGCCAGTTGATTTTTAACCGGGTTGATGACAAAAAACTTGTAAATACCTTATCCAAAGACACCCAACTAAACAGCGCAGCATAAATGGGGCGAAAAAAACAGGGTTCATGCCCGGCATGAGTGGATATGAAGTGGTAAAACAGATTCGCTATTCCCAATCAACAATCATCAATCAAAAGGATTCCAATCGTGGCTATGACTGCCAATGCGATGAAGGGTGATAGGGGAAAAAGTAACCCTGAACGGTTGGAAAAAGATGAACATCGAACATCGAACGCTCAACATCGAATGTTGAATGGGGAAAAATGAACCAGTGAACGCTTACATCAATAGGGACAAAAGACACCTAATAAGTCAGGCCGGCATGTATTTAGATGAAACAACACTCAGGATGGAATGTCTCCATGGTTGCTTCAATGCCCTGACAATATGGACGATTTTTCTCCTCTGTCTTATCGGATGTACATCAAACGAAACTCCCCAAATTGAAACAAAGGATAATACAATAAAGCCCGGGGACAGCGGGCCGGTAGTTTACCGGCTCAAGTGGCTTTATAACACAAGTGTGGCAGGAGAAATCTGGGCTCAGGAATCAGGCATATTCAAGGCCCACGGCCTCACAGTGAAGCTTCGCGAAGGCGGTCCGGAACAGGATGCCATAAAGGACCTCGAACTTGGAAGGGCCCATTTTGGAGTGGCCTCGGCAGATCAGGTGATCCGGGCCGCTGCCAAAGGGGCCCATGTGGTGGTACTCGCCCAGATATTCCAGGTCAATCCACTTCAGTGGATCTATGCCAAGGACGGGCGGGCTATAGTAAAACCTCAGGACCTGAAAGGTCTTTGTGTCGGCGTCACATACGGCGGTAACGACGAGTCCATATTATCGGCCCTTTTGAGAATGTACAAAATCGGCCCGGATGACCTGGAACTATATGCTGTTCATTACGACTTCAACCCCTTCTGGAAAGGCGAGGTCGAGCTTTGGCCCATATATCGTAATACTCAGGGGATAATCCTCCAAAAAAAAATGGCGCAAACAGGAAAACAGGCCGGCTTTTTCAACCCCGGCACTTTTGGAATTCGATTCGTGGCTAATTCTCTCATAACCTCAAAAAAAGTCTACACAGAGCAGCCACAACTGGTCAGAGTCTTTACGGAAGCCGTTCTGGAGGGCTGGAGAGATGCAATGGATCCAGAATTGGAACTCAAGGTGGCTGAAGCGATTCACAGGTTTGATCCGGAAACCCCTATCCCTATTATACAGCAGCAACTTGCTGAAACCAGGGCACTCGTGGTTCCTGAAAGTCCCAGGGCCATCGGGACGATTGACACCAAGGCCTGGAAACAGACCGCGGATATACTCATAACACAGGGGCTGATCTCCCAGGAGGTAGATATCACCTCTCTGCTGGTAGGACCTCTAAGGTAGAAGGTGGAAGGCTGAAGGCTGAAGTATGTCAGCCTGTTACCTTCAGCCTTCCACCTTCCACCTTCCACCTTCCACCTAACTAACCCCTTCTTTCACTGGCAGGATCTCCTCCTTGAGCATGCAGCAGGCTATGCGGCTGATGGGCCTGTTGTCCGAGTCGTAGGAGATATTCCCAGGGTGGAGTATTTTGTTTAACACGCAGCCTTCGGGAATCTGAAGTGAGAAAAGGTCGCACTCCCTTATAGGAGGGCGCTCCTTGAGCACACCATCCACTATCTCCATGGAGTGTATTGGATAATCCTCACATAGGGGACAGGTGTAAACCCTGCCGTTAGGGAACACAAAATAATTATCAGCAACAAGGCCTGCACAGGCAAAAGGCTCATCAGGCTTCAAGAACACCTTGGGATATGTCACATGCACACCCTTTTCAGCGGCCTTGCCTGCAACCTCGGGTACAACTGCCTCCCATTCTTCCCGGCTGAGCTGAAGAGATGTCTCGCCCTTCCTGGCAGGTTTGCCCCTGATACCTATGACCTGTATAAAAAAGCGCTTCACTCCCAAGTCTGTCAGGAGCGGCGGCATATTAACAAGGTCGTGGATATTCATGCGGCTTGCCGTAAAGATGACGCTCACCCCGAACCCCCTCTCCAATGCCCGCCTGATCCCGGAAGTGCATATATCAAAGACCCCTTCTCCCCTGATGAAGTCGTTGACTCCCGGATGGGAGCCATCAAGGCTGAAACTGAAATAATCCAGATCTTCAGGAGAAACCCTGTCAAGGATATCATGGAAAAGATAACCATTGGTATCCACTGTTATGGAGGCATAGCCCAAACGCCTCGCCTCTTTGATGCCATGGGGCAACGCAGGACTGAGAGTAGGCTCTCCGCCAAGGAATATGACATTTGTATTATTTGGGGATTTAGGGATTTGGTGATTTGGTGATTTAGGGATTTGGTGATTGTCTGCAAAGATAGCCAGCCACCGGGCCAGAGTCCTCTCATCCAGGATCTGTTTGCCATGCTGTTCCGGATTGATATAGCAATGGCGACAACGGAGATTACACCGAGTGAGTATGTGAAAAAAGAAATTGCGCGTGTTGGACTGGAACTGGACTGTTCTGCGTTTTATCTTCATAAATTAAATTGCCTATAAATAATTTTCAGATTCCAATCCTGGACTCCCGCTTCCGCGGGAATGACGGGAAGTGCTATAGAAACGTCATTCCCGCGCATGCGGGAGTCCAGTGGATAGTCGCAAAATATGATTTGCCCGGACTTATTGAGAAGTTACCCGTAAAATGCCCCGTCATAACAGTTCAAGTGTATACTTATACAAAAGGCTGTCCCTCCAGTAGGATTGGGCCGGATCAGAAAAAAACCTCTTAAAAAGGGCCAGGCTCTCTCTTCTCTTAATTCCTCCAAGTATCTCGATGCGGCTCTCAGCATAGAGATTATCATTAAAAAAACCACCAACAGTCCCGGCCGCGCCGGTCATGGGTCTTGAAAAATCCAGGCCTGTTGCCCCGCCCATGACATCTTCATAGGCATAAACTATCCTCTTGATGCCGTTGAGGATAAGGGCCCCAAGACACATGAGGCATGGCTCAAGATTGCAGTATGCAGTGATGTCTGTATCATCCCCGTGCCCCAAGGTACGTCCCCTTTCAATCCAGTCCCTCAGGGCACATACCTCGGCATGATCAAGCTCATTCATATCCCCTGGTCTAGTATGTGATCTGACTCCCGACCCCACAATCAAATCTCCGGATACCAGGACGCACCCTACTGGAAAAATACCCCTTGACAAGGCACTTGCAGCCAGACCCAATGCCTCAGACATCCATTTTTCGTGATTCAAAGTCCTTTGTTCCTCAGCCACTCCTTGATACTCTCTTCAAGGGCAAAACCAGCGTCTGTCTCCAATACTATTTTTTCCTGCAGCAACCTTAGTCCATTTTTCTCAAGCTTACTATCAAGTCGTTTACAGATATAATTCACACAGATAACGTGCCGGGCAGAAATCCCGCAGCCCCGCTCCCCAAGAAACCAGCAGCCCGTCTCATCCCAGGATGATGAAGGAAGGCTGCAACCCATCAGGAGATTAATTAGAAGCAGAATCACGTCAAAACGATCCTCTATGCCTTTTCCGCAACAGCTCCCTCCGTCATTGACAGCGCAATCAGCACACTCGGCAACAAGCCCTATCCTCTTCATCTGCACCCATGACTGCTGAATAGCCTTCCGGTAAGTCTCAAACAAAGGCTGAATTGCCTTGTCGGACAACAACTCCCTGCCATAGACATGAAAAAGCCTCTCTGCACACCGGATCTTTTCAAGGATCGGATAACCGGTGCCTATAAGCAGCCTCACAGGATATTTGTCAATCATCTGCCGTTTTCCGCTTTCCATTGAACAACTTAATCACCATACAACCAATCGGGCAAGGACTTCCCTGCCTATCTTCCAGATTGACTTCTATAGATGGACAGTATACAAATACTCCCAAGCAAGAGGAGAATGTTGTGAAAGATGAATCACTCTATGCCCAGGCGGGCGTAAACATAGATAAGGCCAATGAATTAGTAAAAAAAATACGGCCGATGGTCGCCTCCACCTTCAAGCGCGGAGTGCTCACGGAGATCGGCGGCTTTGCCGGTCTTTTTGCCCTTGACCTTGATCGGTACCATGAGCCTGTCCTGGTCTCTTCAACTGACGGCGTAGGGACCAAAATCAAGATCGCCACCCTGTGCAACATGCATGAGACCATTGGGATCGACCTCGTTGCAATGTGTGTTAACGACATACTGGTATGCGGGGCCAAGCCACTGTTTTTCCTGGACTACTTTGCCACAGGCGAGCTGGATCCTGAAAAAGCAACAGATATTATAAAGGGTATTACAGATGGATGCAAAGAGGCAGGCTGTTCCCTTATCGGCGGCGAGACTGCTGAAATGCCCGGGCTTTATGCAGAAAATGACTATGACCTTGCAGGATTCGCTGTTGGAGTCGTGAACAGGGACAAGATCATTGACGGCTCTGAAATAGGTGTAGGCCAAGTGATGATAGGCCTGTCATCAACCGGACTCCATAGCAACGGTTTTTCCCTGGTGCGAAAGATCTGTTTTGAAAAACTCGGGCTTAGCGTCTCGGACAAAGTGCCCGGGATCGGAGAACTTAGCCTGGGAGAAGTGTTACTAACACCCACAAAGATATATTCCAGCACAATCAACCACCTGCTCAAGCAGCAACGAATCACCGGCATGGTGCACATCACGGGTGGCGCTTTCCTGGATAATATACCCAGGATACTCCCCAAATCCTGCCGGGCAGTGATCAAAAAGGACAGTTGGCCAATCCCGCCCATTTTTCATTTCTTACAGGAAAAAGGCAACATATCTGAAGAAGAAATGTTCCGGACATTCAACTGCGGTATCGGTATGGTACTCATAGTGCCCGAGGCCGACACACAGGACCTGCTTTTCCAGACCCATGCACTTGACGCACAAGCCTTTGTTATCGGTCATATAGAAGAGAGAGAGCCTGAAAAACCGCCGGTGATATTTCAGACATGAGTACATTTCAAAAAACAGATTCCGCTCAAAATGCCTCAGATGCATCCCTTTGTAGATAATGGTGAATGTTGAATGCTGAATGTTGAAGTGTGGAAAAAGATTTAAAAGACATATACCTTAATTCANNAGCGAAATCCAATGATATTGGTGAGTGCTTGCTTAATTGGCCTTTCCTGCAGATACGATGGGGAGAGCAGACCCGATGTTCGGCTGATAGAAAAGCTAAGGGGAGCCTGTATTGTGCCGGTTTGCCCTGAGCAACTGGGTGGCCTCACGACCCCCAGACCTGCTGCTGATATCTATTATGGAAACGGTATAGATGTCTTAAATGGTCAAGCAAAAGTCTTGGCTATAGATGGACAAGACGTCACAGAGGCCTTTAAGCGAGGTGCTGAGCAAACGGTCTTCCTGGCAAGCACCTTGGGTGTTAAGCAATGCTTTCTAAGAGCGAGGAGTCCTTCTTGTGGTATCACCGCACAAATCGGGGTCACTGCGGCAAAACTACTTCTAAAGGGTTTTGAAATTGAAGAAGTGGGATAGAACTATTTAACCCCTTGCCCTACCTTGTCTATTACCCTTTCGCGCAATTCTTTCCCAACCTTGAAGAATGGCAACTTTTTCGGTGATACCGAAATCTTTTTACCGGTCTTGGGATTTCTGCCAGTGTAAGAATCATATTTCCTCACTGTGAAACTCCCAAAACCGCGAATCTCCACCCCGTCTCCCTTTATTAAAGCCTCGGTTGTGGCATTAAAAACCTCGTCTACCACGAACTCGGCTAATTGGCTATTCAGTACTGGATCTTCTGAAAGGACTTCTATGAGATCTGATTTATTCACCTGAATCCCCTTCTTTCTTTAGAGGCACTTGTAAAACCCCAAACTTTGTTAAATAATAAGGCTACCATTGGGCCATGGAAGTCCCCAGGAGAGGGTCACCAAAGGGGAAACTCCCGTGGGTGGGAAAAGATGTCGTTTTGATAAATACCTCTGAAGACTGATATTGCATTTTTTGCTTTGTTCCTGGAGAATTGCTATTAAATACAGATATATTAATATCAGATAAAGGTTAGCTTTGGCAAGTCCATAGAGGCAAAAAATTTTATTCCTATTCAAAAAATACTATGTTCAAAAAATGGATCAAAAAAATAGCCGGGTCAGAAGGGGAATTAGAGAAACCATCTTCCCAGGAACCTGCGAAACAGACAGAGGCCGAAGAACCGGTAATTAATTCATCTGCCCAGGAATCTCCAGAACCATCTGATCAATCCGGTCCTGTTCAGGGAAAGGGCATGAAGGCCGGGACACCGCGGCTTGGGCTCTTTAAACGCCTGAAGGAGCAGATGGGAAAGACCAGGGGCGGGTTTGTCCGACAGATGGACCAACTACTCCTTGGGCGGCAGGATATAGATCCTGAGCTCCTGGACGAACTGGAAGAACTCCTGGTTATGGCAGATATGGGGGTAGCCACTGTCCAGGATATATTTGAGAAGCTGCGCGTTGAAGTAAAGAAAAAGGAGCTTCAGGACCCTTTGGCCCTCAGGAAGCGACTAAAAGAACAAATCGCAGATTTGCTTAAAGTGCCTTCGACTCAAATCACATGGACACCCAGCCCCTTTGTGGTCCTGGTAATTGGTGTAAATGGTGTTGGGAAAACCACGACCATTGCCAAGCTTGCTTACAGGCTGAAACAAGAGGGCAAAAACGTCCTTCTTGTGGCGGCGGATACATTCAGGGCCGCTGCAGTAGAACAGCTTGAAACCTGGGGAAAGCGCATCGATGTATCGGTTATAAAGCGCAGTGCCGGATCTGACCCGTCTGCAGTGACTTTTGACGGCATGGAAGCCGCCATCAAGCGGGATGTCGATGTAGTGATCATAGATACTGCAGGGAGATTACATACAAAAGTCAACCTTATGGAAGAGCTTAAAAAAATCCGCAGGGTAATCTCCAAAAAAATCAAGGAAGCTCCCCATGAGGTCCTGATAGTGCTGGACGCAACTACAGGTCAAAACGCAATCTCCCAGGCCAACATCTTTGGCGAGGCTGTCGGAGTCACGGGGATAGCCCTTACCAAGCTGGACGGCACGGCAAAAGGCGGGATTGTTGTGAGCATCGCCGACCAGATGCAGATCCCCATCCGATTCATAGGCATTGGTGAAAAAATGGAGGACCTTCGACAGTTTGATCCTGAAGATTTTGTAGACGCCATATTTGCTGAGGGTTAATAGGAAAAATTCAGGGGATATGTCTGTATTTCCAAAACATTACGGGGTGATAGTAATAGGTGCCGGGCATGCCGGGTGCGAAGCCGCCCTGGCTGCTGCAAGGCTCGGAGTCCCCTGCTGCCTCCTCACAATAAATCTGGACTGCATAGCTGCCATGAGCTGCAATCCCGCTGTTGGCGGCCTGGCCAAGGGGCATTTAGTCCGGGAGGTAGACGCCCTTGGGGGCGAAATGGCGAAAAATACTGATGCCACGGGGATTCAGTTCAGGCAGCTTAATACATCAAAAGGGCCTGCGGTAAGGTCCTCCAGGGCACAGTCAGACATGCTGCGCTATCGCCTCTCCATGAAGCAGATCCTTGAGGATCAAGAAAACCTGGATGTATATCAGGCAATGGTGGGAAGGATCCTGGCCAAGGAAAGACGGGTATACGGGATTGAGACCACGCTCGGCCAGGAGATTCATGCAAGTACTGTGGTGGTCACCACGGGGACATTCCTCAAAGGACTTATCCACATAGGGCTTAACCGTTTTCCTGCCGGACGTATGGGCGATCCTCCCTCCAACAGGCTCTCGAGATCCTTGACGGAATTGGGTTTCCGCATCGGAAGGCTTAAGACAGGCACTACCCCTCGCCTGCACGCACGGTCAATCAATTTTAAAGGGCTTGAGGTCCAGAAAGGAGACCCGCAACCAAGGCCTTTTTCATTTGCCACGAAAAAAATTCCCCTGCGACAACTACCCTGCTATCTGACCTATACCAACGAGAATACACATAAGATCATCCAGGGAGGGTTGGACAGGTCCCCACTTTTTACCGGTGTAATCGAGGGAGTAGGTGCCAGATACTGCCCGTCAATTGAGGACAAGGTCTTCCGTTTCCCTGAAAAGCCAAGGCATCAGATATTTCTGGAACCTGAGGGACTTGATACGGTTGAGATCTATCCCAACGGCATTCCCACAAGCCTGCCTATAGACGTGCAACTGGCAATGGTCAGGAGCATAGAGGGACTTGAAAACGCAGAGATACTCCGGCCCGGATATGCAATAGAGTATGACTATGCAGATCCTGTGCAGCTCAAGCCTTCCATGGAGACCCATCTGGTTAAAGGCCTTTTCTTTGCAGGACAGATCAATGGGACATCCGGGTATGAAGAGGCTGCGGCCCAGGGCCTCATGGCAGGGATAAACGCTGCCCGGCAGGTGCAGGAAAAGGACCCTGTTATTATCGACCGGTCTCAGGCCTACATAGGCGTATTGATAGATGACCTTGTGACCAAGGGCACAAAGGAGCCCTACAGGATGTTTACATCAAGGGCGGAGTATCGGCTGCTCCTGAGGGAGGATAACGCTGATCTGAGGCTCATGCCTCTTGGAAGACGTATCGGCCTTGTAGATGATAATGCATGGGGACTGTTTGAAAGGAAACAACAGGAAATTTCGCGTGGTCTTGAAATGATCAGGAAAATAAAGCTTCGCCCCGGGGCGGAGTTGAATAACTGGCTTCAATCCCTTGGTTCAAAACCCATCAGGCAGCAGGTCAGTATTGAAGACATCCTGCGTCGCCCTGAACTTGATCTCAAAGCTATGGCCGAGAGATATACCGAGCTGAAGGACCTGTCCCCTGAAGTGGCATGCCAGGTGGAAATCAAGACCAAGTACTCAGGCTACGTCGCTCGTCAGGAAGCTGAGATAGCCAAATTCCAAAAATGGGAGTCTGTCCGCCTCCCATATGACCTGGACTATAAAAACATCTCCGGGCTGTCAAATGAAATCAAGGAGAAGCTGAGCGCCCAAAAACCTGATTCCCTTGGGAGGGCCTCACGGATTTCTGGAATTACACCGGCTGCAATCACGGCAGTCCGGATCTACCTGAAAAAGAAGGGGTTGGCTTGATTGGAAAATTCAACCTGAAAGAGGCCCCCTGCTCGACTTCTTCCAGTTCAATGCTGCCACCCATCTGACGGGTCAGGTCTCTGGCAAGAAACAGGCCCAGCCCCAGTCCTTCCCCTTTTGTGCTTGCAAATGGCTCAAAGAGCTTGTCACGCATGGCCTCAGGCACACCTGCGCCATTGTCCTTTACCCTGATAGTCACCTGTTCATTGTCCTTTACTGCGCTTATATACAGGAGTGAGGCGGCAGTTTCCGATGAAAGGGCATTTTGCCCGAGCAGAAACAGCAAATTTTGTAACAGACCCGGATCTGTCTCAAGGGTAATTTCATCCGGGCACTCGATACTTATCTCGCATGAATGATCCGGAGAATCGAGTCTTTTCTTTACATCATCAAGTAGTCGGCATAGTTCAACATCCTTGAAATACGGCTCTCTTTCCTTATAGAAATTTGATATTTCATTTATTTGCTTAGCAAGATCTCTGGCCTCATGATAAATGGCTTCTGCCTGGTCCTTTAGTGCCATATCCGTGTTTAGATGCCTTCCGAGCATCTGTGCCTGTCCGGCAAGTACGGCAAGAGGGGTCTTTATCTGGTGGGCCATCTGCGCAGTCATCTGGCCGAGAAGGGCCAACCTTTCATGCTGTTTAAGCTTCCGTGCCATAAGGAAGCTCTCCGTGACGTCCTGTACAAGGACCAGATCCTGAGAGCCGGAAGTCGGCAACTTGCTTAATTGAACAGCCATCTGATCTAACTCAAGAATCCTGGGACTGTTTTCTTGCAATGATGCCAATAATCCGGTTAAGGACTGACCGCTTCTCATGTCCTCGGGCAATAGCTCAACAGCACTTTGGTTTATCTCATTTACGCGGTTGCCTTTAAATTCCATCAAACCTATATGAAGGGCATCAGCCACTTCCCTAAGCCGCTTTGAAGCCTCCCTTGCCTCCTGATATTTTGCTGAAGCAAGCCCGACAAGCAACTCCGAATGGAAAGATGATGGTTCAGTACTTGAAGCCCTGCGCTTACGTAAAATCACCACCAAGGCCACACACGTAAAAAGCCAGAGAAAGAGTAGAATGCTTAGAGAAAAGAAACAGGTTGCCGACATTATACCCCTTTATCCTTTTCGGAAAAAAGGATGAAGGAGTTAAATATTATGGAGCTTATTGAAATAATGCTTAAGCCGGAACCACGTAATCCCAAGGTATTCGTGACATGCAAAGTCAGCTTTTCTGAGATTGTCGGGATTAGGCCAAAGATCCCATGGACTCCACCGACTCTGATACCACTGAAAATCACAGGGAACGGGGTGAACTTTGATGTCCATGTCTTTTGCGATCAAGAGGACCCTTGGCATGTGTGCAGCAGATGTCACCAGGCAGAAGGGCGTTTGTCCCATAATTTCACTTACAGCCCTCATGTTTTCCTCAGTATCCCTGGAGTTTTCCTCCAGAGACACCTCCACGTTGTTTGGCAGACCCACTTCCTTAAGCCAGGAGTAGGACATCTGTGCCTCAGAAAACGGACAGCCGCTAGGCCTGGCACAACCACCAACAATTACAAGCTGTTTAATAGTTGAATTGTCGCGACACAGTTCTCGAACTTTTAGTAGTCTGAGCCTTGTGCTTGGCATAAGACGGTCTGCAATCGGCCTATCCTCATCAGGGAAAGCCCCTCCACATAGCATCACCACTGTGGTTATATTATCATTTGCAGATATAGTTGAATTGTCAGATTGGACTGAACGCTCAAGGCCCCAAATCAAGAAATTGGCGACAGGCGCGCTTCCGGCTGAGCCATAAATAAGAAAGGCCAAGACGAATAATGTTCGGGCCAAATTCCGCCGCCGCTTCAGGGGCCAGATGAAAAAACCAAAAAAAAGGCATACGAATATCATGCCGGAAGGCATCAACAAGAGAGATATTCCTTTTTTAAAAACAAAACCCATGGCATCTACGTTTATAGTAATAATTGAGGAATTGTGAATTTGGGAATTGAGGAATTGAAGGTATATATTTTAATTTTTAATCCCTCAACCACTTAATTTATACCAATACTAGTATTTGAGGAATTCACAATTTATCTAAATGGCGGGGTCGACGAGACTCGAACTCGCGACCTCTGGCGTGACAGGCCAGCGTTCTAACCAACTGAACTACGACCCCATATCTGATATCTTTTCTCAAAGTGTGGTAGGCGGAACAGGGCTTGAACCTGTGACCCCCGGCTTGTAAGGCCGATGCTCTCCCACTGAGCTACCCGCCCTCAAAGTTGCGGGTATTCTGTAACACTTGATTTAATTGGTGTCAAGCTAACAACTCCCGCACTATCACTACTGAACAACATCACCTATACGTTCGAACCTTGGCCAAAATTTATCCGAATTCCAACTCCAATAAATAGTAAATGCCCTACCTTTCACGTCCTTGATGGGTACAAACCCCCAGAATCTGCTATCATAACTTTGATCCCTGTTATCGCCCATTACAAAGATCTTGTCCTTCGGAACAGTCACAGGTCCCATGTTATCCCTTGGTTGAACTGATCCCGGCAATATCCGGGGGTCTGTGTGCTGCATCCCTTGTGGATCAGAAAATAGCTTTCCGTTCACATATATATTCTTGTTTATTATCCGGACAGTGTCTCCCTCTACGCCAATCACACGTTTTATGAAATCCTTTTTCCTGTCCACTGGATAAATAAAGACCGCTACATCTCCGCGCTCAGGTTTCTTGCCTGGGATCCAGAGTTCCCTGGTAAAGGGATTCCTGACACCATATATAAATTTGTTTACGAGTATATGATCACCTATGAGAAGCGTGCTCTTCATTGAACCAGAGGGGATCTTAAAGGCCTGGGCCACAAAGGTCCTGATAAATAGAGCCAGAACCAGGGCAATGAGAATCGCCTGCAGATATTCCCATGCTACTGACTGCCAGGAACGCTTATTAGATTGTTTTTTTGCTGGAAAAGTCGGCTTATTCATAAGGGTTGGATAATAGCTCCATAGATCCGGGACCGCAAGTGGCTTCTCTTGTTACGCCTTCAACACGCTCAGAAAGGCCTCCTGAGGTATTTCTACATGGCCGATGTGCTTCATTTTCTTTTTTCCTTCTTTTTGCTTTTCCAGCAACTTGCGCTTACGAGTGATATCACCCCCATAGCATTTGGCTATAACGTCTTTTCTGAATGGAGCAACGCGTTCTTTGGCAATAATATTGCTTCCAATGGCTGCCTGGATCACGACTTCAAACATCTGCCTGGGTATTACCTTGCGTAAGCGACCCACAAGTTCCCGACCTCTGTAATAGGCCTTGTCTTTGTGCACTATGACCGAAAGGGCATCCACTGGTTGTTTATTGATAAGGATATCCAGCTTGACCAGTCCGGCTGGTCTATGCTCAAGGAAGTCATAATCAATAGAAGCATAACCTCTGCTTACCGACTTTAACTGATCGTAAAAATCCAGAACAATTTCATTGAATGGGAGTTCGTATTTTAGCAGTACCCTGTTTTCAGTGAGGTAGCGCATATCTATCTGTTGTCCCCTTTTTTTATCGCACAACTGCATAACAGAACCAATATATTCTTTGGGGACATAAATCTCCATTCGGACAAAAGGCTCTGCTATTTGCTCTATTTTATCCGCTGACGGCATCTGGGCAGGATTGTGTACATGGACGTTTTCCCCGCTATTAAGTTTAATTTCATAAGATACTGACGGGGCCGTACTTATGAGGGACAGCTTGTACTCCCGCTCAAGACGCTCCTGCACGATTTCCATGTGAAGAAGTCCCAGGAAGCCGCACCTGAATCCGAATCCCAGAGCTGCAGAGCTTTCAGGCTCATAAGAAAATGCAGGGTCGTTCAACCACAGCTTTTCAACAGCCTCTTTCAACTGATCGTACTGGGCCGGATCTACTGGATAAAGACCGCAAAATACCATTGGTTTTACCGGCTCAAAGCCGGGCAAACGGCTTGCGGCAGGACGTCTTTCCTCTGTAATGGTATCACCTATCCGTGTATCACGCACGGCCTTTATGCCGGCAGCAAGAAACCCCACTTCTCCAACTGTCAGTTGATCCGTATCTATAGGATTAGGGGAAAAAATGCCTGTCCTATCCACTTCATAGGTCTGATTCGTAGACATCATGCGTATCCGCATACCAGGTCTCAGTGTGCCTTCTACGACCCTGATCAATACAACTGTCCCTTGATATGAATCGAACCATGAATCAAAAATAAGTGCTTTAAGTGGTGAGCCGGGATTTCCTGCAGGGGCTGGAATCCGGTGTACTACTGCTTCCAGGATCTCCTTTGTACCCAGGCCTTCTTTTGCGCTTGCCAGTATAGCCCCTGAGGTATCGAGGCCTATGATGTCCTCTATTTCTTGTGCAACCCTTTCAGGGTCTGCACTGGGCAAGTCAATTTTGTTCAACACCGGTATGATCTCAAGATCATTTTCCAGTGCCAAATAGACATTGGCCAGGGTCTGGGCCTCCACACCCTGGGTGGCATCAACTACAAGTAGGGCCCCTTCGCAGGCTGCAAGACTCCTTGAGACTTCATAAGAAAAATCCACGTGGCCGGGCGTATCTATCAGATTAAGCACATAGGTCTCTTTATCTTCAGACCGATATTTAAGCCTCACCGTCTGGGCCTTGATAGTGATCCCTCTTTCCCTTTCCAACTCCATCTGGTCAAGAAATTGCTGTTTCATTTCCCTGGCTGATACGGTACCGGTAAATTCAAGAATACGATCAGCAAGCGTAGACTTGCCGTGATCAATATGGGCAATTATCGAAAAATTACGAATTTTCTTCGGATCAGTCATAACCATCTATTTTTTCTTGATTTCCATTGCGCCTTTGCGTGACGTTCTTTTAAAAAGTGTAAACCTAAAAATGAAAAATGCCTAATATTTAATTTTTTTTGTACAAAGTTAAGAAAAAAGGAAAACTTGCCGAAGTAATAAACAGACAAAAAATAAACCATATCTCAGCTTTGCCGGTGAACCGATAATGGAATCAAATTCCATAGCGCAAATAATTTATGTGCCCTGACAAGTAAAATGAAATTCCCTTCTCTGCCAAAAAAATGGGGACAGCGTCAACGCCCCGCATTGGGGCTGGATATAGGTTCACACAGTATAAAGATTGTTGAGCTTTCCAGCAGCGGCACAAGCCATACTATCAGGCGCATTGGCTGTGCTTTGGTGCCACCCCAAGCTATAATAGACGGTTCAATAAAAAAACCGGATAAAGTTGCAGAGGTACTAAAGGTACTTATAGGCAATCTCCGGCCCAAAACTAAATACGCGGCCACATCTATCGCTGGCTATTCCGTCATTGTCAAGAAAATAATCGTTCCATATCAGGACGAAGCCGAGATAGAACGCAATTTGACTTTCGAAGCAGAAAAATACGTACCGTTTGAAATAGAAGAGGTTTATGTAGATTTTCATACGCTGGATGGGGAGCACAAAAAAAGCAGTGGGACAGAGATTTTCCTTGTTGCTGCTAAAAGAGAGATTGTTGATGAATACGCCGCCCTTATTCAGGAAGTCGGTTTGTCCCCGGCAGTGGTGGATGTGGATGCATTTGCCCTTGGAAATGCCTTTGAAGGTGCTTTTGGCCTTCTAAATGAATCTATAGTCTTGGTGGACATTGGGGCCCAAAAAACAAACATCAACATAGTTTTACAAGGCACATCTCTTTTTGCAAAAGACATGGCATTTGGAGGAACTCAGCTTACAGAGGCTATTCAGGAAGCTACAGGACTGGAATATGTAGATGCGGAGAGGATAAAAATCGCCGGGTCTGAAGATATGGCAATCATGAAGGAAGTGACCCCGATTTGCAAGGAGTTATGTGGTGTTTGGGCATCAGAACTGAAAAAGGCAATAGATTTCTATAAAGCAAATTCAAGTACGGAAGAATATCCCACACAACTCTATATCAGTGGGGGTTCTGCCTTTTTAAGAGGGCTTGACATGCTTTGTGACGACATAATAGGCCTGCCGGTGAAGATATTAAATCCCTTGCATGGTTTTACTGTCGATCAAGGCATAGAGCCTGAGTATATCTCCTCTGTCGCTCCACAAATGGCAATAGCCACCGGACTTGCGCTGAGGGCTTTGACAAAATGATTCAAATAAATCTCCTCCCGGTTCGAGAGTGGCGCCGAAAAGAGGCGGTTCGCCAGCAGATTTCAATCTTTGGCCTGTCTCTAATCCTCTTGATAGTTGGTTTGTTGGCTGCAGGATTAACGATTCAAGGAAAAGTAAGGGCTCAAAGGCAAGAGCTGGCATCATTAGAAAAAAATATAGCAAAATTTGCTTATGTAAACAAAAAGATAGCAAAAGTAAATAAAAAACGAAAACAAATCGAAGATAAATTTAAGGCCATAGAAAAACTTCAAGAAGGTCGTACAACTACGGTTAAAATTCTGGATGAAGTTGTCAGTTCAATACCTATTGATCGTTTATGGCTTACTAAATTAAGCCTTAAGGAATATAATGTGCAACTTGGTGGAGTCGCACTGGACAATCACACGGTAGCTCTTTTTATGCGACGCCTGGAAACATCACCAATGTGCAAATCAGTGAACTTGATAAATACCAAGCAGAAGTCAATCCAGGGACATGCCCTTATGGAGTTTGGGCTTCAACTGAATATTCAAACTCAACAAAAGAACGACAATGACAAAAAACAATAAGCTATTAGCGGTTAGCTATTAGCTTGATGATTACGGAATATTTTTGCTATTATTAACTTGCACCCATTGGGTGATATTTTTAATTAACGTAATACCTTGGTTTTTTAAAGCTAAATGCTAATGGCTAACAGCTAATTGCTCAACTTAGGTTACAAAGAGAGCTAAAAAATCGTGAAATTTAACAAACCAAACTGGAAGATACCTCCCGGGCTTTTTCAGGCTGCCTATTCCCTTCCTATTTGGCAAAAAGCCGGCATATGGTTGCTTGTCTTAGTTATTCCAGTCGCCCTATTCTGGTTTTTTTTCCTATCCGTTCGTTTAGAAGAAATGAAAACCATGTCGGAGAAAACCCCGAACCTGAGGCAAGAGCTGGTCAAGCTGGAAGCAAAGTCCAAACAGATTCCTCAATTGGAAGAAGAATTGAATATCATGAAGGAAATTTTACAGAAGGCCTTGAAGCTACTGCCGGAAAAAGAAGACATACCGACATTTTTGCCTGAGATTTCTTCACTTGGTAATGAGGCCAGGCTGGATTTTTTATCCTTTAAACCACAAAAAGAACAGCCAAAGGCCTTTTACGCTGCTATTCCCATTAGCATGGAATTCAATGGGCCATTTCATAACACCGTCTATTTCTTTGATAATATCAGTCGCATGGCTCGCATCGTACACATAAAAGCGGTCTCAATGGGAAAGGCCAAGCAAAGTAAGGAAGTCTGGAGTCAGAAGGGATCTGCAAATGAAAATAAAAAAATCGAAGCGACCAGCGAGGCAGCATCAATAAAAGGAGCCGGAGAGGGTCCTCCTGAAGGCCAAGAGGTTAAGCGAAGCGGTACCTGGATAATAAGTACCCATTGTGAGGCCGTAACCTATCGTTTTCTCAGCCCGGAAGAACAACAGGCCGGAAAGAAAAAGAAAAAGTAAGTACTTAGGTGGAAGGTGGAAGGTAGAAGGCTGTTAGGGACAAATCATGCGCGATCACACAAAATTAGGTGTTTAGGCTGAAGGCTGTTAGATCACTTCAGCCTTCAACCTTCAACCTTCAACCTTCAACCTAAAGATAAACGACATGAGCATGCAGGCCATAACAAAAATCTATTATAGGAAGTTTATTATTTATATGAGTCTGCTTATCACTATTTCTCTGTGTGGCCTTTGTTGTCTGTCCGGATGTAAAGATAAAACGACCGTAACTCCTGCAGCGACTTCCTTCACGAAAAAATCAAAGGCAATTAATTCAAAAAAAGTAAAGGATTTTCAGGTTAGGCTGGAACGTCTCATAGAGCCTGTTACTTATTATTACAGCTCGGATGGAAAACCCGATCCGTTTCAGCCGTTTTTAAAAACAGCACCGAAAATTTCCAGAAAGGCAGATAGAGGGCAACGCCAGAAAAAAGAGGTTAGGAGACCGGAAATTTGCGCTACACCATTGGAGTGTATGGACGTCGGCCAGCTAACACTCGTAGGCATTATTGCCAATGATAAAGGTAACAGGGTTGCCATGGCCCAGGACGCTGCCGGGATCGGGTACTTTTTGCAGCCTGGTCTGCGGGTTGGCTATCGGAACGGCAGGGTTAAAAAGATCCTTCCAGACAGAGTAATCGTAGAAGAAGAACTCGAAGACATCCGCGGCGAACTAACTTTGCAGGAGAGGGTACTGTTACTGCATCCGGGGGGGAAATAATGGGTTGCAAACGGAAAATCTCATGCCTTTTGATTGTCTTTTTGGTCGGGGTGTTCTGGTGGATGCAGGACAACAGGCCTGCAATGGGCAATGAGCCAAGCCAGAGCAGACCAGAGCTGGACGACGTATCCCACTGGATAGCTGAACTTGAATCCCGCCTTCCCGACTCCGGGATTAATACAGAACCGGATGAAACAGAAGATTTTGCCGCACCAAGAATTAGTGAAACTTATGGTAATAATTCAGCGGCAAAATTGGTAAGTGATGATGCCAAAGATAAAATAAGTGTGGATCTCTTCAAAGTGGATATCCACAATGTATTTCGTTTGCTGGGTCAGGTCAGCGGTAAAAACATTGTAGTAGATGAGTCGGTAAAGGGTACCATTACGATAGCCCTCGAAAATGTGCCTTGGACCTTTGTCCTGGATGTAATTAAGAATTTAAAGGGATTGGATAGCGTCGAGCGTCATAATACCATTATGATTTACCCGACTGGTAAGTCTCTTGAATGGGTTGGTGATACCGGATCAACCGGCACCCTTGATGTTCAGATTGAACCCCTCCTTATTGAAAAAGAGCAAAAACTCATCGTCGACAAAGATGGAATTCCCGGTGAAGGGAAGCAGCAAGGCGGCATTCGGATTGAGCGCATTGTGGACATTCAAACGCCTGTTGAAGAAGTTGCCAAGGCGCAGGACCTTATTAATAAAGCTGTTAAGCTTGAAAAACAGGGGGCGGTTAACCAGGCATTAAAACTCTATATCGACGCATCGGATATCTGGCTGGAAAATGTATCGCTGGCTAAAAAAATATCGGCATTAGCCCTTGGCCCGGGAGGTCAAGAACTGACTGCTTTTAATTTTGCCAAAAAAGCACTTCGTCTTGCGCCTAAAGACAGCGAAGCAACCGCTTTTGCAGCAGTGGCGCTGGCCCGAATGGGAAAAATGGATAAGGCGAAAATCTATTTTGAACGTGCAATGGGTACTACTTTACCTTCCCTGCATACACTATATAACTATGCAGTCTTCTGTGAATCTGAAGGTGAGTATCGACAGGCGCTCCGGCTGTTAAATAATATCGAGGCCAATTATGAGCTTTCGGCAGACACCATGCTCCTGCGGGCGCGAACTTTTGAACATCTAGGTCAAATTGACAAGGCAATAACTGAATATAGGGCAGTCTCGCTGGGAGGAGCATCAATTCCTCCGTGGTCACAGCGATATGCAAAGGAACGAATGGAAATATTGATGACAGCCAACGCGAATAAATAACGTAACTTCTCAATAAGTTGTGGTAGATTACTTTTTGCGACTATTCACTGGATTCC
>DFBQ01000090.1:0-1582 GCA_002367355.1 Deltaproteobacteria bacterium UBA3076
CATGCGCTGGAATGAAAGAAGTGGACAAACATGTGATAGCCGCTTTCACCAAGCCTCCAAAATCGGCAAAATGAAGTAATGCCGATAATTTCAGGAGCGCCGAGAAATCCGAGGACGACCATTGCGAATACAAACCAGGTACTGTTATGGGAGAACACACCACGGAACGAACCTATTGCCATATAAATATAGCTCAGCATATAAGATCTCCTTTCTTGACCCTCGGGGGGCCACAAACATTAGTCTATGAGATCTATATTCCTTCTTACTGATTTTGTCTACTCCAAATACAGATGTTCGTTGATTTTTTTAGGCTCAAGGAGTTTTTTTTGCTGTGAGGTCAAGTGAGATACGTTGGGAAAACTTATGACTGTCGAGAATAATGGTACAGTGTAGTGTATGTAATACTACCTCTGGCTACATCTCACAGGAACTCGGGGTTTGCCTGAGGTGTATAAGAGAGAGGCCGGAAGATGCCCTGCCGCGTGCAATGCGCGCCCACAGGAAGAGCAGAATCGCCTTTGGACTTCCTGAAAGGCCGCCAAAGGACCCTGATGGTCTTCCCTGTAAGGTCTGTGTAAATGAATGCAGAATCCATGAAAATGGAATCGGCTACTGCGGATTGAGAAAGAACGAAGGAGGAAGAATCAGGGGAGTATCTTCTGAAAGAGGGAAACTTTTATGGTATCATGATCCTCTGCCCACAAACTGTGTCGGAGACTGGGTATGTCCCGGAGGAACAGGCGCAGGTTATCCAAAATATGCTTACTGCCAAGGGCCTGAGCTTGGATATAAGAATCTTGCTGTATTTTTCCATGCCTGTTCATTCAACTGTCTTTATTGCCAGAACTGGCACTTCAGGAAGGAGACTCTCAAGCCTTATACACGCTCTGTAGATGAACTTGTTGCGGACGTTGACAAAAAGACCTCATGTATCTGCTATTTTGGCGGGGATCCGGTGCCACAGACTCCTTTCTTGCTCAAGGCATCGAGGCTCGCCCTGGAAAAGAAAAAAGGGAGAATCCTGAGAATCTGCTGGGAGACCAATGGCTCCATGAATAAGCATATTCTCGACAGAATGATGGAATTGGCACTAAAGTCCGGAGGTTGTATAAAGTTCGACTTGAAGGCCTGGAATGAGGATCTCCATATAGCCCTGACAGGAGTTACCAACAAAAGGACCATAGAAAACTTTGCAAGGGTAGGAAGAAAAATCATGCAGAGACCTGTACCCCCCTTACTCATCGCAAATACACTTCTTGTGCCCGGTTACATAGACGAAGATGAGATAAGGGGCATTGCAAGATTTATCGCCTCAATAAATCCGGATATCCCCTATAGTCTTCTTGCATTCTATCCCCATTTTTATATGTCAGATTTGCCGCAGACTCAGAGAGTTATGGCAGATAGATGTCTTGCAATCGCCCGGGAAGAGGGATTAAAAAATGTAAGAATAGGCAATATTCACCTTCTTGTGTAGGAAATCCGGATCTGGATAAGTGGTTGAGAACAGGTCCGCACAGCCGATTCTCATGATCTGATGAAAGGAATAGCTATTTGTAAGCTCAAACTGTTTTCAGAG
>DFBQ01000090.1:1675-15139 GCA_002367355.1 Deltaproteobacteria bacterium UBA3076
CTCTGAAATCAGTTTGAACTTACAGCTATTTTATAAGAAATCTTGGAGGACACAAAATGCAAAACTCTTTTCTGCAGAACACAACACATGCTTCGTGCCGGAATTCCCTCTTGGAGAGAGAATCCATCCGACATCGATCTCCAAAAGCGTATCGTGCAACCATCGTGCTTTTGCTTAGCCTGCTTGTCCTTGCCGGTTGTGCACGCTACGGACATCGTGTTTCCCCTGTTCCCTTGCCAGGGGCTCAACCTGAACATATGACGGTGAATGGTGTCGAAATGCTGGCCGTTGCGTTCCTGGATGCAAAGACCGCAGAGGATCGGTTTGGCTTTGACGTGCGAGGATCAGGGCTTTTGCCGGTCCAATTAGTCATTGATAATCAGGGTACACAGAAGGTGAGTATAAATTCCGGGCAGACATTCCTGATTGATCAAAATGGGCAGGCCTGGCCTCTTCTTTCAGCCGAGGAAGCCTATCAACGGGTGAAGGGCCATGTAGAAATGGGCGAAACAGCAAAAAGCACTGTAAAACCCGCTGTTTTACTCGGGGCTGCAGGTGCCCTAGCAGGTTTTGCCGTAGGCATCCTTACAGGGGAAGATATCGGCGGAAGTGTGGGCAAAGGTGCGGTCCTCGGAGGTACAGCCGGGGCGTTGGCAGGTGGGACAGCAGCCTATGCCACTGCTCCGGAAAAAATCAGGACCGACCTGGCACAAAGGACGCTGCGCAACCGGCCTGTCGAACCCGGACAACTGGCCCATGGATTTCTTTTCTTCCCTGGACGCAAAGAGGCCGTATCTGCTCAACAGCTCCGTTTGGCCATTACCATCGGTGAAGAACCACACGTCCTGAATTTGCTCCTGGCAAATTCCCGTGTGCCGGAACTTTGAGGTTCGGGGTATGAATGGCATAATCGCCGGCTAAAACAGCAAACGCCGGTCATTAGTTCATGAATATCGAATATCGAACAAGGAATTTCGAATCGTGAAGTTTTCTTGTACCTCACTTTGGCAGAGATTTTGCCGGCACTCAGTGTCGTTGTAGAATGGCTCAGCAATGACTATGAATCCGACTTTAGACAAGATTATCCGTTTTGGACGAGGCGAGGAAACAGCGGACCTGTTGCTCAAGAACGGCAAGGTGGTCAATGTTTTCACCGGCGAAATACTCCGGGCCGACGTGGCCGTAGCTGAAGGAATCATCGTAGGCGTTGGTGAGGGATACGAAGCAGTTAAGGTCGTAGATCTTTCCGGTCAATATGTCTGCCCTGGCTTTATTGACGGCCACATTCATATCGAGAGCACAATGCTCTCACCTTATCAGTTCGCCCGAGCCGTGGTTCCCAGAGGCACGACTGCCGTTGTCTGTGATCCTCACGAAATCGCAAATGTTCTGGGACTTGAAGGTATTCGCTATATGCTGGAGGCCAGCGAAAAGTTGCCCCTCACGGTTTTTGTGATGGCATCTTCCTGTGTTCCTGCCACCCATCTGGAGACAGCAGGAGCAGCACTCTCCGCCCAGGACCTGGCGCCTCTTTTTGACCATCCACGGGTATTAGGCCTGGCAGAGATGATGAATTTCCCGGGCGTGCTCTACCGCCTTCCGGATGTTCTGGCCAAGCTGGAAATTGCCGCTCAGCGAGGCCTGCCAATTGATGGACACTGTCCGGGGCTCACCGGCCGTGATCTACAGGCGTACATAGCTTCCGGCATTAACTCGGATCACGAATGTATCCAGCTTGAAGAGGCATTGGAAAAACTTCGCGCCGGGATGTATCTTTTTATCCGTGAGGGAACTACTGTACATAACCTGATTGAACTGCTGCCGGTGGTTACTGCTGATAACGCCCGCCGATGTCTCTTTGTGACAGATGACAGGCATCCAAAAGATTTAATGGACCTCGGCCACATGGACTATTCTATCCGTCTGGCAGTGCAGGAGGGATTGAATCCCGTTACTGCTATTCAGATGGTAACTCTGAACACTGCGGAACGCTTCCGCCTATATGACAAGGGTGCAGTGGCCCCTGGATACCGTGCCGATCTGGTGATCCTGAATGACTTGAAGGATTTTTCTGTGGAAAAGGTCTTCAGCGGGGGTCGCCTGGTGGCTGAAAACAACATCCCATTATTTGATGAACCACAAAAGACATACGATGTTTCCTCTTCTGTAAATATAGTTTCAGAGGGCCTAAGTTTCGAGATCCCGGTCCAGGGAGAGCGGGTCCGCACCATCGGTGTGGTTGAGGGGCAGATCGTAACGGAGGCATTAGAACTGCCTGTAAAACATAGAAATGGTCTTGCCGTGGCCGACGTGGATCGAGATATCCTCAAACTGGCGGTTATCGAGAGACATCACGCTACAGGCAACATAGGTCTGGGTTTTGTTAAGGGCATAGGCTTGAAGAAGGGCGCTCTGGCCGGCACAGTAGCCCACGACTCCCACAATCTTATAATAGTAGGCACAAACGATGCGGACATGACCGCTGCTGCCCATGCGGTAATCGAGGCAGGCGGCGGATTTGCGGCAATTGCCGATAAGCAGTTGTCGGCAAGGACATTCTTGCCGATTGCAGGCCTCATGTCAGAGGCCCCATTTGAGATTGTGCGCAAAGAGATGGATGAACTTCTGTCAGCGGCCTCTGATTTGGGGAGTCCCTTGGAAAATCCCTTCATGACCCTGAGTTTTTTGGCCTTGCCTGTTATTCCTGCGCTGAAACTCACTGACCTCGGTCTGGTGGATGTGAATAAATTCGCATTTGTGTCGTTGTTCGTATAGCTGTGAAGCATGGTCCTTGACATGCTATGGCTATGACACTATTTTTCTTCAGGCCCTAATCCTATAAATAGGTCTGAGAGATTATGCAGACAAGGTACTTCCATGCTGACCATGTCAACGTTCTGGACGAAGCGATATCTATCTCAGAGGATGTGATAAGCGATTACTTTTCTGTTTCCAGCGACCACTGGGTCAGGAATCCTTATGAAGTCAGGACTCTCAGGGAAGTTAGTCCATGGGAATACCCAGGCGAGGCCTTTGCACATCTTGTCCGTTATGGAAAAAACATAACGCAGAAACAAAGTGGCAGGGACAGCCGGAAGTTTTATAGGATTTGCCTCCATGATCACAATATCCTGGATCAGACATCCGGTGGGAAGAGAGAGAGACTGTTTCCTTTTCTAATATATGTGATTACTCATGAATTTGTTCACATAATGAGGTTCAGTCGTTATTTTTGTCACCCTGAATTTGATGACCGTAATGAGGAAGAACAGAAGGTCCATCTGGCGACCCATGACATATTGACACCTGTAAAAGTTAGAGGTATGGATGCAGTCCTTGATCGATTTCTTCCACATTCACGGTTGAATAAAAACTGAATATTTATTATATGCCAATCTGATGCTTTGGTTTAAGCACATCTGGAAATAACTTTGAGTAAGCAGGGCATCTGAGCAGAATTATTGGAGGTTAGTATATGCCTATTTATGAGTATGAGTGCGAATTTTGTGGAGACGTTATAGAGAACTGGCAGAAGTTTTCTGATGCACCACTTACCACATGCAAATCCTGTGGCGGCAATCTGCACAAGCTGATTTCCCATTCCTCCTTTCACTTGAAGGGTAGCGGCTGGTATGTAACCGATTATGCCGGGAAAAAGAGTGGAATTGCGGATTCAGAAAAGTCTGAGTCAAGCCCTGACAAAAAAAGCAAAAAGGATACCGGTTCTTCTACCGACTCTTCATCCAGCAGTTCCTCCGACACTACTCCATAGTCCGGACAAGCCGGAACCAAACAGGTTTGAAGATAAAAAAAATTGATTGTGTTTCAGAATTTTCTGCCGGAAAAAACGCGAAATAAGTAACTTCTCAATAAGTCCGGGTACCAGTCACTGGATTCCCGCCTTCGCGGGAATGACGTCCGGTAGTACCGTATACTTTTCATCTATACTACTTTTAGAATACCTGCAGCAAAAATCATTCCAAATCCTTGTTTTTCTGACCAACTATTTTTCGAAAATTCGGCGTCTTTCATTTTGTAGTTTACACTTTTCGAGGTTGGTTCTTTAGTCATCTATTTTGAATATCGAACCTCAGAACAAGGAGCCGCAGAATTTCGAAGGTATTATTTCGACATTCGATACTTCTTGTTCGATATTCTGCGGTTCAAAAAAATAAAAAGTGTAAACTACTTTTGGGATAATATGAAGGATGCCAACGCCTACGATGTTTTTTTGTCATGGTTCCGTTGCTATTGACCGAATATAAAAAGAAGAGGTAGAATATTTTTATTTGTGTATTTTTGAGGTATGCCATGAAATATTCGTGGCTGTCGATATCAGCCGTCTTTAGAGACAGAAACGATTTAGAACCTGCACGCACATGTCGGCACAAGCGGTTTTTGAAGTTTCATAATAAAATCGGCTTTAGTGCCTTTTTTCTTGTTTTTTCCCTCTTTTTTTATTTATCAGGTTGTGGGCATCAACATATATCACCACCATCAATAACAAAGATGCCCGTTCGGGAATTACCTGCAACCCAGCGTCCTTACGAGATGAATGGACACGTTTACTATCCCTTGCCGTCTGCCGAAGGTTTTGTGGAGGAAGGGTATGCATCCTGGTATGGAAAGAAGTTTCACGGAAGGCCGACCGCCAGTGGTGAGCCATATAATATGTACGCTATAACTGCTGCCCATCGTACGCTACCGATGAATACATATGTAAGGGTATTCAACCTTGAAAATGGGCGGGAAGTCGTAGCCAGAATCAATGATCGCGGGCCTTTTGCCAAGAAGAGGATTATAGATCTCAGCTATGGAGCAGCCGGCAAGGTGGGGTTGATCGGGCCGGGGACGGCAAAGGTGAGGATAGAGGCATTGGGAGAGGTCCGAATTGGAGCTGGAGGTCCCGCTGCATTTAAGCCACATCCTGATTTCAGAAGAGGAAAATTCTATATACAGGTAGGGGCTTTTCTGGAACCGGACAACGCCAATGCCCTGAGGCGAAAAATGGCCGGATATTATAAGGATGTGGTTGTTTCTCACCAAGCAAGAGAAGATCAGACCCTTTACAGGGTGCAGGTATTTGCATCCACTGAGTATAATACAGCCAAGAATTTTGAAGCCCGGCTTGAAAGCTCAGGTTTCTCGGGGGCCTTTGTGGTTGCGAGATGAGGCGGAGAGGCCTGTATTTTGCTTGACAGGTATTTCTGTGGGCCGTAATTTAATACTGATAATTGAGGAATTGCGAATTGAGGGATTGAATGTACTGTAATGATTATGATTTAGGAATTGCGAATTGAGGGATTGAAGATATTCATCGATTTTAATTTCTCAATTTCTCAATTTCTCAATTTTGTAAAGCATGATATCGCCGGAGGTACTATTTTTGAGAAAAAGACTATATAACCGCAGTTCTGTAGGGATGCTTGACAGGGATTCGGGTTTCACCCTGATTGAACTCCTTGTGGTGGTAATAATCATCGGGCTTTTGGCTTCCCTGGTAGCACCCAAATTTTTTGGAAAGCTGGGAATGAGCAAACAAAAGACTGCAAAGGCCCAGATCGAACTCTTTGGTGCTGCTCTTGACGAGTTCCGCCTGGACAACGGTCGTTATCCCGGTACTGAGGAGGGCCTTTTGGCCTTGCGGGACAAGCCGGACGGTCTTGAGAATTGGGCTGGACCTTACCTGCCCAAGGCCATTCCAAAGGATGCATGGGGGCACGACTATGCCTACAGTTCTCCCGGAGAACACTATGATTATGATCTTATCAGTTACGGCCGCGACGGAGAACTAGGCGGCGAGGATGAAGACTCAGACATAGTAAGTTGGGAGTGAGGGAATTGGGTGATTTAGTGATTGGGTGATTGGGTGAATATTCAAAACATAGGGTCTTTCCTGGGGCCTTTGCTCAAGAGGAAAGACAAAAACGAACTCCAAAACGCAAGTGGCGATCAGGTTCCTGATGCCGAATCAAATTCAGCAGAGGTGCCGGGGTCTGGATTTCCCCAAATAAGCGCGGCGGATTTTCCTGACAAGCCGCCTATGATAAATGGGCTGTCTCCACAGCTTATGCGGCAGTGGCGGGTCGTCACATTATCTATGGATGACTCAGAAGCCAGGGTGGCTATGGCTACGCCCCAGGACCTGTACCTGAGAGAACTCCTTGAGAGTATTTATCAGAAGCCGGTCCGTCCCTTTTTTGCCAGTGAAGAGGATATCCTTGCTGCTGTTTACAGATGGTATGAAGCCGACATAGACCTGGGAGGGGAGGAGTCCGGGGACGAATCTCGTACTGTTGATGAGCTATGGGAAGATCCTGAACAACTGCGGGACCTTGCTTCCGAGGCCCCGGTGATACGTCTTGTAAATCACATTATCAGTCAGGCACTTGAGGTAAAGGCTTCAGACATACATTTTGAACCATTCAGGGATCACTTTAAGGTAAGGTTCCGTATAGATGGAGTCCTTCACGACATTGAGACAGTTGCAAAAAAGCTCCAACCCGCAATTACCTCCAGGCTAAAACTGATGGCCAAGATGAACATTGCTGAGATGCGTTTGCCTCAGGACGGGCGCATCAAGGTCCGCGAGGGGCAAAGAGAGATAGACATCAGGGTTTCTTCTCTGCCGACCCTTTTTGGGGAAAGTATAGTGCTCAGGCTCCTCAACCGGGAGGAGGTTCGGCTGGAATTGGAAACTTTGGGGATTTCAGGCGATATATTGGGGGATTTTGAAAAGATAATTTCAAGGCCCTACGGGTTGGTACTGGTCACCGGTCCGACCGGCAGCGGGAAGACCACTACTCTTTATGGGGTTATGAACCGCATCAATGCCCCGGACAAAAAAATTGTAACAGTAGAAGACCCGGTTGAGTATCAGTTGGACGGGATAAATCAGATCCAGATCCGTCCTAAAATAGGGTTGGGCTTTGCCTCTGCCCTTCGTAATATCCTTAGACAGGATCCGGATGTGATACTTGTCGGAGAGATCCGGGATGCTGAGACCGCTGAAATTGCCATACAGTCCGCCCTTACCGGACATCTTGTATTTTCTACCCTTCACACAAACGATGCTGCAAGCGCAATTACCAGGTTGCAGGAGATGGGCGTTGAGCCTTATCTTTTGTCATCCTGTTTGCTTGCAGTGATGGCCCAGAGGCTGGTCAGGAAGATCTGCCCGCATTGCGGGGCTGCCTACGATCTGCCGCCTGGTTTTTTCGAGGAGGTAGTCCAGGCCCTTGGGGTGGACAGCACTCAGGCTCCATCCGAGGTGTGGCGGGGTAAGGGCTGCGCTAATTGTGCCAATACGGGATTTTCCGGTCGTACTGGTATATATGAGTTGATCCAGGTGGATGACGAGATAAGGCGACTGATAGTCAAGGGTGCTGATAGCGGCTCAATCCTTTCCAAGGCCCGATCCCTGGGCATGAGGACGCTTCGTCAGGACGGCCTGCAAAAAGTCCTTGCAGGTCAAACAACCTTTGAAGAGGTTATGAGAGTCACTAATTGATTTGGTGATTTGGTGATTTAGTGATTGAAGAAATCGGGTGATTGTTGGGTATGCCTACTTTTGCTTATGAGGCCCTGGATGTTAAAGGGCAAAAGATTGAAGGGACCGACGAGGCGGCAAGCCAGGATCTCTTGATTTCCATGTTAATCTCCCAGGGCCTTCAACCTGTTAAGGTTAAGAGGTTAAAGCGGTTTCATGCTTTATGGAGCAGAAAAGCGGTCAGGTTCAGCCACGATGATCTCCTCTACTTTACCAGGGAATTGGCTGATCTTCTGGAGGCCGGTGTCCATTTGGAACGGACTTTGGTTATCGTGGAAGATGCTGCTGAGCAGAAGACAATACGTGTACTGATTAATACTATAAGACAGGAGATCCACGGGGGTAAAAAGCTGTCAGAGGCATTATCTTCCTATCCGGACATCTTCAACCGCCTCTACATTAATATGGTGCGGGTAGGGGAGTTGGGAGGTGTTCTCCCTGTGGTTCTCAAGAAGCTGGGTGGTTTTATCGAGCGTTCAAGAGATATTCGAAAGTTTATTATTACTTCATCGATCTATCCAAGCATCCTGGCCCTGGTGGGCGTCTTGTCCGTCTTTATCCTGGTAACATTTGTTGTGCCGAAGTTTGGTCAGATCTTTGAGGATCTCAATCAGCCCATGCCCATGGCCACCAAGTTCATAGTTGGGGCTAGCATGTTTTTGCAGTCATGGTGGTGGCTGTTAGGCCTGGTTATTCTTGTGCTCAGTATTGGTTTTTACTCCTATATCAAGTCACCTGAGGGGAGGGCCTGGTGGGACAGGGTGGTGCTCCGTCTGCCCTTGGCCGGAGCCATGTTGCTGAAGATAGAACTCGGTCGTCTGGTCCGCACCCTGGGTACCTTGCTTGAGAGCGGTGTTCCCATACTTAAAGGTATTTCCCTTTCTGGAGAAGTGGTGTCAAACAGCGTTATTCGGAGTGCTGTGGATGATCTGTATAAGGGAGTCCGTCAGGGAAAGAGTCTCAGCCAACTCATGAAACAGGAAAAGGTCTTTCCCTCGCTTATGGTTCACCTGGTGGCTGTCGGAGAAGAAACGGGGGCTATGGGGCCTATGCTTTTAAAGATTGCAGATGATCTTGAGGAAAAGGTCCAGCACGACACCAAGGTTTATTTGTCTCTGGTGGAACCTATAACCATAGTTCTCATGGGAATTATAATCGGCGGGATCATCCTGTCTATGCTCCTTGCTATATTTGGTATTAACGATGTGGCTTTATAAAGGTGGAAGGTTAAAGGTAGAAGGTAGAAGGTCTGAAGAAACAGAGCTGTTCGCAAAACCCAAGCAAATAACGCAACCATCGGGCAAAGGATTGGGTTTTGCGAGCGGCTCAAGGGGCTTTACGCTTATAGAGCTCCTTGTAGTACTGGTACTGATAGGCATCTTTAGTTCTCTGGTTTTTGTGTCTGTTGCCGGCGGATTACTTCGGTCTGAAGAGAATCGCTTTATTCAGTCCTTTACACAGACCCTGGTCCGGGCCAAGTCCGCAAGCCTGGGTAGAGGTGAGGCAGTCAGGTTTTTTATTGATGGAGAGAGCAGGACTTTTTGTGTTGAAGGCCGCAAATGGCAGAATATCCCGGAGTCCATAGAGGTAGAAGGCGAGGGAGTGGGGGAAGTGGAACCAGGTGTTCATGCTGTGACCTTTTATCCTGATGGAAGTTCAAGCGGTGGGGAAATTGACCTCAGATGGGAAGGAGGTCGTATGGACCGGATAGTGATAGATAAGTTCCTGGGGCTGATACGCATGGAGCGCATTGCATCGTGACAATCACCAAATCACCAAATCACCAAATCACCAAATCCTCATCAGGCTTCACCCTCATAGAGGTCCTGGTTGCCACGGCAATAATGGGTATTGCGCTTGGAGTGTTGCTTTCGGGCTTTGCGCAGGGCCACAGGCAGGCCTTTAGGGGCGATATGGCCAGAGAGGCAGCGTATATAGCAGAGTCTGTACTTTATGGATTGGCCACCAATGAGCTTGAATCCCTGTCTTCAAATGAGGAGGACGTAGAAGACCATCCCGGGTGGAGTTATAAGGTGGAGATTCGGGACCTGGTTTTGAAGATAATACCTCAGGACCAGGAAGAGAAAGAGATTGAAACTCCTGAGTTAAAGGAGCTTATTCTTACCGTACAACCTCCGTATAATGCTCATCCCTTTGTATTAACAAGCTGGATACCGGCAGAGCAGATATGAGGAAAAAAACAATCACCAAATCACCAAATCACCAAATCACCAAATCCTCATCAGGCTTCACACTCCTTGAACTCTTGATTTCCGTTTCTCTTATTGCTGTTTTGGTTCTTATTCTTTCCATGTCTGTTCGTACAGGACTGAGGGCTTACAGCAGGGGAAAAGAGGTTAACGATGGTTTAATAGTTGTATCCGCTATTGAAGGACTTTTAGGTAGACAGCTCAGGGCCGTGGTGAGGGAGGATGAATCCGATCTCAAGGATTTTTCTGAATTTCATGGGGAAGAGAACGAAGTCTCCTTTGTGACTACCCACGTGCCGTTAGGCTCTCAGGCAGGCGGTCTTTTCAGGGTAGTATATCGTTTTGATGAGAGAGGGAAAGAACTTATCTATGCCCAGAAGGTCATCACCAGGCCTGAAGATCTGAAAGAGGCTCTTCCTGACAGAATAGATCCGGAAGATAAAGAGGACCTGATGGAACAGGGCTGGGGCCTTTCGATTGTAAATGGGATAGATTCTCTGGCCTTTACATATCAGGGTACATTGCAGGATGAATCCACCCCTGAGAATTGGCAGGATGGCTGGAATAAAAAGGGCAAGGTGCCCGAGGCAGTAGCCATGGGTTTGGCTTTTTCCGATGATGGTGAGGAGCCTGCAACCACCTGGCGGATTTTTTATACAAATCCTTTTTTGATTGTTGATTGATGGAATGAGGGGTTGAGGAGGCTTTTTTGATTATAATTCCTCAATTCCTAAATTTATGAATTTATGAATTGATATCAGGTGACTGGTTTAAAGTGAATGAACAGAAAGGTACGGTTCTTGTATTGGTTCTCTGGGTGTTGACCCTGCTTACACTGGTCGGTGGTTTCTATGCGGTTGAGGCCAGAATCCGCAGGAACCTGGGTCAACATGCCTGGGATGCCTTGCAGGGCCGCCAGGCTGCGAGGTCTTTACTGCTTCTTGCAGCGAACAAACTGTCTCCTCCCGGAACCGACAGGGAAGAAGCAGAAGATGGTCTTTTTGCTGACGGGAGTGTGTATAAAGTAAAATTTGGAGGCAGAGATGCCTGTTTTTCCCTGCAAGATGAGAATGGAAAGCTCGATCTTAATACCAGTTCAGAGGATCAGATCAGGGAAGTAGTGAGGGCAATTCTGGGAGACGAGGAGCTTGAAGCCGCAGATACTATAGTGGATGGTATTTTGGACTGGAAAGATTCAGATAAGCTGGTGAGGCTGTATGGGGCAGAGGATGATGTCTACCAAGACAGGTCTCCTCCGTATTATCCTGCTAATGGTCCATTTCACTTGTTGGATGAATTGCTTTTAGTAAATGGTGTTGGCCAGGAGGCGTTTTACGGGCCTATAAACTGGTCATCCCAGGAGGAAGACGAAGACAGCGAGGTGGTATGGCAGGGTGGCCTATGGGATTTATTCACTGTTTACAACAAATCCGGCGATGTAAACAGGGGATGTGCGCCGTTACCTCTGAAGGAGATTCTAAGTGCCGAACTTGGTGATAACACTACATCAACCCGTGAGGTAGTGTGTCTCAGGGTTTGGTTCGGCAGTCGTATATACCAGGTTTACTGGGATTCTCAGTCTGGGACAGAGGGGCCCAAGGTCAAGCATTGGACCGAGGCAATTACCCCGGGAAGCAAAGGCTCAAAGTGGTCAGAGAACGAGAAATAACAGGTATTTATCTGGACGAGTCCAAGCTCGATGTCTTTTGTCTTAGGAGGCAGCTTGGAAAATGGTCCTCTGTTGAACCGCCCTATAAGTTTGATGATACCGGGCGTTCCCTGGCAGAACAGGTAAAAGGCATACTTCAGGCCATTCATCCCTCGCGAAGGCGTAGAATATGTCTGGCCCTTCCTCGTAAAAATCTGTTTTTAAGGGAGTTAAGCTTTCCTCAGTTGGAACCGGACGAGGCGGCAAATGCAGTCCGTATGGGCATAGGGCTTCATATACACCTGAAACCGGATGAGGTATACCATGATCAATGGGCCTTCAAGCGCGGGGATGAGACCGTGGTGCTTCTGGCCTATATCCCCAGGAGTTTTCTTGATCCGGTACTTCGGGCGGTTCATGAGACAGGCCATGGCAAATCGCTTGGTCCTATATCACCTGCGACTTTGGGGCTGGATATCCTGTTGCGCAGCAGTGCGGAAGCCTCTCTTCCCTGCGTCAGCCTCGGCCGGCAGGGAGATGGATGGTGTGTTTCTCTCCACGGTGTTCACGGGTGGGAAGGTTCACATTCCGTATCAGATGAAGAGGATGTCTCGATGGGCCTGCAAAAGCTTGCTCAACATCTCCCTTCTCCCTTCTCCAATCTTGCGATGGCCCCTGTCTATGCAGTAGGAGATTCGGGTGCAGCAATTCCGGATTCTCCTCCCAAAGATCCATGTAGTGCCATAAAGGACCTTTTGAATATCTGTGGACCGGAGGGCAGAGTCACTTGGGGGTTATGTGCTGCTTCACTGGGACTAAGTTCTTATCCTGCAATTTCTTTTCAGGAAGGTGTTCGTCATAAACCTTTTCTCTTGCGTGTAAAACCGTATCAATTTGTAGTCGGGGCTGCCGTTGCGGCAATGATATTGGTCTCAGGCTTCCAGGGTTTACTGTTACAACAGCGTGTTCACTCTGTTCATAAGATGGAACAGGAGGCTGGGGAGCTACAGGAACATCTGTCACCCATGCTGAATACCCAGAAGCAGTTGGAACAAATTGAAAATCAGCTCAAGGATATGGGAGACTTCAGGGTTGAAAGGCCTCCTGAGCTGGAGGTCTTAAAGGCCATAGCTGAGCTTACGCCCCCACAGACCTGGATAAAAAATTTCAATCTTAAAAAAGACAGGCTAAAGGTCACTGCCGAGGGTGGTTCAGCAGTAAAGACCATGGGAAAATGGCGTCAGAGCCCTCTTTTTTTAGAAGTCAAACTTATATCTCCTGTCACAAAGGACCGGCAGCAAAGGGAACGTTTTACAGTGGAGATGAAGCTGGCCGGCGGAAAAGGAGGGGCGAGTAGTGGGAATTAGTCGTCAGCTCTCCAGTAAAAGAAGTTCAATATTACGTTATGGTTTATTGATAATAGGATTTATACTCTGGTACAGCCTGATCTGGAATCCATTATCCGGCAAACTCGAGGAGTCGGGTATCAGGCTTGAGGCCCAGGAGGCAAAAATCGAGCGTTTGAAGCGGGACATAAAACGCCATCGCGGTATAGATAAGCGCGTTATGCAGTCGGAGCAGAGACTCGCGACTGCTGCAAAGGGGCTTATGCCCGGTGATACTCCCCAGCTTGTAGCATCCAACTTACAGGATGTTTTGCTCAAGATGGCCTCTGAAGCTGATCTCCAGGTAATCACTTATAAAACAGGCAGGGTCCGCAAGTGGAGAGATTATCAACTAGCCATAGCTACTTTCAGTGCCAAGACAGATATTAAGAAGCTGGTCAAATTTTTGAAATTATTAGACGATGACCGCAGGATATTTCGAATACAGAGTATGAACCTTGTCAAGGTAAAGGGGCGGAATCCACATCTCAGGGTCAAACTCGAAGTGGAAGCTCTCTTTATGAAAGCCGGGTCTAAAGGGTAAGGTCAAGATGAGAATACAAGACTGGAGATGGATGGTCTGGAGCTTAGTTGTCATATGTTTTTTTGGGTCCATTCAAAATTTGGCGTTTGCCCAGGATCCCATTATGCAGGAGAGCCTGTCAGACGAAG
>DFBQ01000184.1:0-2428 GCA_002367355.1 Deltaproteobacteria bacterium UBA3076
CGCTAAAGGCTAATCGCTCAATTAAGGTATTAATAGCGCTTGAGTGAGTGGAGGAGCAACCTGACAAAGGCACTATGTTGGCAATATATAGCTATGAAAAAAGATAACCGGAAAAAGAGACTGAGTATCATAGGTGCAGGGGCAGTGGGAACAGCCGCTGCCCAGTGGGCTGTATGCAGATCTATTGCGGACACCATAGTACTATTGGACGTAGTAGCAGGTCTTCCCCGTGGAAAGGCCCTGGATCTTTTCCAGACATCCCCGTTATATGGATATGCTGGGAATATTGTCGGTACTGATGACTATGCTGATACCGCCCAGTCAGACGTAATCATCATAACCGCAGGGCTTGCCCGCAAGCCGGGGATGAGCCGGGATGACCTTTTAGAGAAAAACGTCCGGATCATTCGAGAAGTTACAGAGAAAATCGTCAAATATTCTCCTGACGCATGCCTGGTGGTTGTCACGAATCCTATTGATGCCATGGTCTACACGGTCTTTAAGGTATCCGGATTTCCAAAACAACAGGTTGTGGGCATGGCAGGTGTCCTGGATTCTGCCAGGTACCGTACATTTATTGCCCAGGCCCTGGCTGTAGCTCCTTCGGACGTGACAGCGCTTGTAATGGGCGTACACGGCGACCATATGCTCCCCCTGGTCAGGCTTGCAAGCGTTGGAGGAGTGCCCATAGAGGGGCTTTTGTCCAAAGATGAAATTGAAAATATAGTCCGTCGCACTCAACACGGAGGCGCGGAGATAGTACAGCACCTCAAGACAGGAAGCGCTTTTTCCGCTCCTGGTCTTGCTGCAGTGGAGATGGCCCAATCCATCCTGAAAGACGAAAAAAGGGTGTTACCCTGTGCGGCCTATCTGGAGGGGGAATTTGGTGTTAGCGGCGTATTCCTGGGTGTGCCTGTGGTGCTTGGGAGAAACGGCGTAGAACGTATCCTGGAATTTTCTCTTGCGCCGAATGAGCAGGAAGCCTTACAAAAATCTGTGGAGGCAGTGAAGAAGCAAGTTGCGGCCACGGGCTTATGAGCTGTCGGCTGTCAGGAGGGAAGTGAATAATTATCACCGGACTATTGCCCTATGGATCTTAATCGGGCTGATTGGGATCCTTGGTGGCCTGGTTGTCTTATATCGGCTTTTCTGGCCACCCACTCCACCTGTGCCTGTTCCTTTACCTGTTCCTTTAATAGAACAGGTCTCCATAGAACAGCTTCCCGCTCTTGAGGACCTTAAGGACAAAAAAGGCCTGCAAAAGGCCGTTTCTGCCAGCCTGGAATATCTGGAAAAGCATAAGGATGAGGAGCAAATACCCTGGGGCAATAAATCCATAACTGTAGGCACACTGAAGAAGACACTAAAGGCCTTTTTCAGACTCCTGGACCAAAACCTCAACCAGGAAGATCTTCAGAGGGAACTCCGCCGTCTGTTTATAGTTTACAGGATAACAGGGGATGAAAAGGGAAAGGGGCCTGCCGGGCCGTTTCTTGTGACAGGATATTTCCAGCCTGAACTGGCTGCTTCTCTAAAGAAGGATGAAAAATTCTTCTATCCCATTTACGAAATTCCCCCGGACCTTATTCGAATAGCACTGCATGATTTTGACTCCTCCCTTCCGCGCAAGACCCTTTGTGGGAGGGTGTCCGGGCAAAGTCTGATCCCATACTATACACGAGCGGACATTGACAACGGCAGGAAACTCAAGCGTGCCGGTTTCCTTGCGTGGCTGAAGTCACCAGTGGATGGGCTTATGCTCCATATTCAGGGTTCAGGAATACTCCGGTTTCAGGACGAAAGCAGGAGATATATCCACTACGCTTCCAGTAACGGTCATCCCTATCATAGTATTGGCCGATGGCTTATAGACAGGGGACTGCTACGCAAGGATCAGGCGGACTGGCCGGGCATCCGCGCCTGGGCAGAGGAAAACCCGGATGAATTCAGAAAGGCATTTGCCGCCAATCCCAGATACATTTTCTTTAAATGGGAAAAAGAAGGGCCAATAGGAACGCTGGGAGAAGTGCTGACACCCATGAGATCCGTGGCCCTTGATCACAAGATCTATCCGCCTGGTGCCCTATGCTTTTTGCAAGTGCCAATGCCTGTGAGCCGGCCGATCCACGGAGGTGCCGAAATCTTTCAGGGCTTTGTGTGCAATCAGGACACGGGCAGTGCCATCAAGGGACCACATAGACTGGACCTCTATTGCGGAGAAGGCGATGAGGCAGGAAACCTTGCAGGAAGGCTGAAGGCACCAGGATCACTCTATCTGTTTTTGCTCAGGGATGCTGTTCAGGGGACCTGGCTCAGTCAACCCTGAAATCACCTTGCTTTTCAATAACTAACTCATTAAGCTCACAAAATCTTAACCTGGACAAGCCGGAACCAAAAAGGTTTGAACCTAAGTTAAGCGATTAGCTGT
>DFBQ01000184.1:2450-7829 GCA_002367355.1 Deltaproteobacteria bacterium UBA3076
AGGGGGCAGCGAAGCTGCATTCAATAGGGTGAAAGTTTGTAATAGTAAAACATACTGTAATCATTAAACTAATAGCTAACCGCTAAAGGCTAATCGCTCATTTTAGTTTGAAGATAAAAAAAATTGCTAAGCTACCGAGTGATCTCGTCAAAATCCATCCTGCTTATAACTTTTCTCTTTCTATTTGTTTTGATCCTGACACCCTGTTCTCTATTTCCAAGAATTAAGACTACTGTATCATTGGCGGAGGACCGGCCTGACCCCAAAATCTATGATTTTACAGTATCAAATTCCCGGGATAAGCTCCTGGCCTACTTTTCTCTAAAAAACGGGTGTCCCCCGTATGCGCAAATTGCATTAGAAAGCGGGATTACAGTACGCTATATCTACGAAGTAGAGCTACAGGCACCCCGTTTTTTGATTAAAAAAAGCCTTTCCCGACGTTTCATATTAAGAACACTTACCTATGATAATCTCAAAGGGGAGTACAGAGTTTCATTTGGTCCGGATGCCCCCAGGGTAGTGAGTATAAGGACCTTAGAAGAAGCAAGAACGCTTGCTTTTGAGATTAACGACGTCTCAATAATTTCTTTGTCCGAGCTGCCCCGGGGAAAGACCTATACATTGCGGGTACGGGCGAAGATGGAAGAAGCAACGTCGTTTTTACCTTTTAAAGGCCTTTTGGACTTGTTTTCCTCGTGGGGTTGCCAGACTGAATGGTATGAAATCCGGTTTAACTACTAGCGAAGCTAGAAAACGAAGAATCGAACGAATCCTCATGATGGCAGCAGGGGTTCTTATTGCCCTGCTGTCCCTGGCCGAGTACTATCTGATCTCGGGTTTTAGTTCATTATCGACAAGTAGCAATGTACTCATCTTCGCAGTAATCAACCTTAACATTCTCCTTATCCTGCTTTTAGGTTTTCTCGTAGTACGTAATCTGGTCAAACTGATATTCGAAGACAGAAAAAACCTGCTGGGAGCCAAGCTCAGGACCAAACTCGTAATAGCCTTTGTAACTCTATCCCTTATTCCTACAATACTGCTTTTTCTGGTCTCCTTCCAGTTTCTCAGGACCAGCATCGGCTACTGGTTCAACATAAAAGTGGAAAGGTCCCTTGATAATGCTCTGATAATAGGAAGAACATATTACGAAGGCCAGGTTACTGAGTTGCAGCACCTGTCCCAAGAGATGGAGAGACTCCTGAGCCTGAGATGTATTGAAGAGGACAATACAATAAACAGGGTATGCGTAGAACAGTTAGTGAATCCAACACTACTATTACCTGGTGCCCAAGATTCCGGCAGCGCAATCCACTTTAATTCCATAGAGGTAATAAATTCATCCCATAAAGAGCTTTTTGTTAAGATATGGCTACCGCTCGTGGATATCCCCCCAAGCATTCCTCCCTCTGTGCTGGATCAGGTTTTTGAAGGCAAGGACTCATTGCTGCACAGTGTTACTCTGGAAGGCGGTGAACTTATCCGGGTCTTGCGCCCTTTAAGAAATGCAGATAACAGTATTCAGGCCGTATTGGCTTTGGGCCACTTGATGCCCCAGGATATAAGTTACCTGCTCGATAATATTCGCTCGGGTTATGAGGACTATCGCCAGTTGCGGCTGTTTCAGAACCCAATTAAGGGTTCCCTGTTAATCACCCTTTTCCTGATTACTTTCCTGATTATTTTTGTTTCCATATGGTTTGGATTCCGGCTTGCCAAGAGCATTACAGAGCCTGTTCAGATGATTGCTGAGGCCACCCACCGTGTAGCACTGGGAGACCTGGATTTCAGCCTTGAAGCCAAAGGTAAGGATGAACTCAGCTCTCTGGTGCGGGCATTTAATATCATGACCCAGGACATTAAGGAAGCCAGACGCAGGACTGAAGAGACCTCAAGACAGCTTCGAAAGAGCTATGGCGAACTGGAACAACGCCGTCGCTATATTGAGATTATCCTACAGAACGTAACGGCAGGAGTAATATCCATAGACAGACAGGGTTTCGTCACTCTTATGAATAAATCAGCTGCGAGTATTCTGGATATGTCCTCGGATCAGGTAATCGGGAAGCCGTATCTTCAACTCCTGACAAAGGATCAGGCCAAGGAATTTGAGGAAATCAGGCAGGAGCTCAGCCTTTCTCCAAAAGGCACGCTTCAACGTCCGATTCGCATGGAAATAAAAGAAAAGACCCTTTCTCTCCTGGCAAGCTTTACCATATTAAGAGATCAGGATGAGAGATCTCTCGGAGTAGTCATAGTCTTTGATGACCTGACAGAGCTTGAGAAGATTCAGCGTCTCGCTGCCTGGCGCGAGGTAGCCAGGCGCATTGCACACGAGGTCAAGAATCCCTTGACCCCTATACAGCTCTCAGCTCAAAGGCTGCGCAAGAAATATCTTGATAAACTGGATGACGAATCCAGGGTTGTTTTTGACAAATGTACAAATACAATCATAGGCCAGGCAAAAGAACTTAAACACCTTGTAGATGAATTTTCCAGCTTTGCCAGGATGCCGGCCCCCAGACTTCGACCTACGAGGCTGGACGACTTGGCAGATGACGTACTTGCAATTTACAAGGCTGGACATCCAAAAGTTGAATTTAAACTGGACGTACAGGAAGGGTTGCCGGATGCCTTGTTGGACTCTGACCAGGTAAAGAGGGCCCTTATCAACCTTCTGGACAACGCGGTAGCCTCCATGCCTGATGGTGGTAAAATAAACATTCAGATAACATATAATACTGACGGGAATGAAATATGTCTCAGTGTGTCCGATACAGGATCAGGCATTTCCCCTGAGGACCTTCCAAGGCTCTTTGAACCCTATTTTTCTAAAAGAAAGGGGGGCACAGGCCTTGGACTTGCTATTGTAAACTCTATTGTAGCGGACCATAATGGACGCATACTGGTGGAAGATAATATTCCCAATGGGGCTAAATTTGTATTGATTTTTTCTATTAACTGATTCCGCGATTAGCTGTTAGCCATTAGGTTTTAGCTTAACAGTCCGTTTTTATACAAAATTCTATCTAATAGCTAAATTGAGCGATTAGCCTTTAGCGGTTAGCTATTAGTTTAATAATTACAGGATGTTCTGGTAATATCTTGATTTTTCAAAGCTAAATGCTAATGGCTAACAGCTAATAGCTCAACTTAGCTAATAGCTAACGGCTAATAGCTAAGCGCACAGGTAGAACAATTTTGCCATGGTAAAGAAAAAGATACTTGTAGTAGATGACGAAGAGTCAATCCTTCAATCTGTGACGGATATCCTGGAAGACGAGGGATTTGACGTGCAGACCTCATTGGACGGAGAGACGTCCCTTAAGATCATGGGACAGGACCTTCCGGATCTTGTCCTGCTGGATATCTGGATGCCGGGCATGGACGGCCTGGAAGTATTGAAACAGATAAAGGACGACTGGCCGTTTATCCCGGCAGTAATCATGTCCGGCCACGGAACTATTGAAACGGCTGTAAAGGCCACCAGGCTGGGGGCCTATGACTTTATAGAAAAGCCTCTTTCCTATGAACATTTGCTCCTGGCGATCCAGAATGCCCTCAAATATCATGACCTTCGGGAACAAAACGTCTTTTTAAGGCAAAAAACCGGGGAAAAGCGAGAACTCATTGGTGAAAGCCCTGCCATGAAGAGGCTCAAGGAACAGATCGCTATTGTTGCCCCTACTGATGCGTGGATACTGATCCAGGGGGAAAACGGAACGGGCAAGGAACTCGTGGCCCAAACTATTCATCGTATGAGCAAACGAAACCGGAAACCACTCATAGAAGTCAACTGCGCTGCAATACCTGAAGAGCTTATTGAGAGCGAGCTGTTCGGACATGAGAAAGGGGCCTTCACCGGTGCAACCACGATGAAAAGGGGGAAATTTGACCTTGCAAACGAAGGGACCCTGTTCCTGGATGAAATCACGGATATGAGCCTTAAGACCCAGGCAAAGATCCTGCGAATACTCCAGGAACAGAGGTTCGAGCGGGTCGGTGGGAGCAAGACCATAACGATAGACGTGCGCATTATGGCAGCCACAAACAAAGACCTCGAAAAGGAGATAAGGAAAGGGCATTTCCGGGAAGACCTTTATTACAGGCTAAACGTGATACCTATAGAGGTCTCACCCCTCAGGGAGCGCAAAGACGACATCTTTCTTCTTGCAAAGGGCTTTCTGTGTGAATTTACCGGGAACACCGTCCATGGTCCCAGGAAAAGGGCAAACCAGGAAGTAATTGAGGCATTTATGGCATACGACTGGCCAGGAAATGTGAGAGAGTTGCGCAACATGATAGAAAGGCTTGTAATTCTGACCAAAGGGCCGGAGATTACAAAAGATGATCTGCCCCCATCTTTTCATCAGGGCCTCGGGGCCTCCACCGAGGCACAGAATAGCTTCTCGATTTCCGAGCCTGCCTGGCTGAGTTGCCGGGACTTCAGGGAGGCAAAGGCCTTATTTGAACGGGAATATCTTGAAAAAAAACTTGCCGAACACCAGGGTAATATCAAAAAAACCGCCCAGGCTATTGGCATTGAAAGGAGGCACCTGCACAGGAAAATTAAGGCATTGGGTCTGAAAACATAAATGCCCTATCAAGAATTTGGTAAAGGACTCTTTTTTTTCGGCCTTGATCATCCTTTCGGCCATTTTGTTGGGTTTCACCCTGATTCTGCAGAAATCGTCATCTCCATAGCCTCTTGTAGATTGGGTTGAGCGAAGCAAAACCCAACGATCTTAAGCTATTGTTGGATTTCGGGAGTCCGTCCCTTAACCCTTCCTCTTCATATCAAATAATCAAGGGGCGAGCACAGTGGCCTCTTTCCCTTCCTTTCTGTTTAATCAAAGCCATTTCATGAAAGTAGAAGTTTTTTCTCACAAAAAGTGGCACTTTTTTCATAGCCTTCCCTTTTTAAGGCAATAAGAGCAAGTTATCAGGCATTTAATCTCATAATTTCCAGATCATTTAGGCACGTTTTTTGCGAGAAGCCTTAAATGCAATGAAAGATGAACAAGGGCTTCGTGATAGCGAACAGCAGTTTTGTACCGTGGCTGACCACAGTTGCCACTGGGAGTGTTGGATCGCACCGGATGGGAACTATGTATATGTTTCACCCTCGTGCGAACATATTACCGGATATCCTGCCAATGAATTTCTCCAGGATGCCGTACATCTCGAAAAGATCGTCCATCCTGACGACCATGCGCGTTTTGTCAGACACGTTGAGGACGCTCTTGAGAGCAGAATCACGTCATCCATTAACTTTCGAATTATAACCCGCAGTGGTGACAAGCATTGGATATCCCATAGCTGCCAGGCCATCTACGATGACAATGGACGTTTCAGGGGAAGACGCGCCAGTAACTG
>DFBQ01000184.1:7981-17124 GCA_002367355.1 Deltaproteobacteria bacterium UBA3076
GAAGATAAATCAGAGCTTGGAGAGGCGATATTATTAAATGTAAATGAGCTGATTTTGCCCTATTTGGAAAAATTGAACACGAGTAGATTGGATAACAAACAAAAGGCCTATGTAAATATTATCGAATTGAATTTGAATGAGATTGTTGCGCCGTTGTTGCGCGAATTTTCCAAAATAGGTTTGAAGCTCACTCCTGCGGAAATTCAGGTAACAAATCTTATCAGGCAGGGTAAAAACACTAAAGAAATTGCGGAATTTCTGAATCTGGCCACAAGTACAATCGATACTCACAGGAACAAAATCAGGAAGAAACTTGGCATAAAAAACAAGAAGATAAACCTCAAAATCTACCTTAAAACCCACCTTTTTTCATCTCATAATATGGATATTTGATCCATATTATATCCCCAATCTTTCAATATTGACTTAATGAATATCTTTAAATATAAAATAAAATCAGAGATCATAGGAAATGCCCTGTTTTCTCAAAAAGAAATGTGCAAAATTTTAGATAAATATCTATAAAATCCATAAGTTATAGTTCTATATTGCACAATTTATTATGAGAAACCTTTTGCTTGTACTTTCAACTACTTATGTCTATAAAGGATCATTTCCTATGATCTCTGAAAATATAAAATAGTATGATTAATGGAGATGGGGTATGAGGACTGAGATTTTTCATCTTCCTAATAAGGACATCCTCCAATATTTTTCAATAACTCAAGTATTATTGTGTTTGAAATATGTTGCTGTCACCATGCTTTTGTCACAGGGGAATTTTCGGGGATATTCTTGCATTAACATAACAGAATCTTGCATGGATGCTGATATTCTATTGTCACAATCAGTTTTAGCGTCGCCGGTTCAGGCATAGACGTCAGTACTTTCTCATGTCAGATAAACAGCACGGACTATTCCGGTAGGGGGGCATAAGAGATGAAAAAAGGTGTTCTGTTTCTGGCGAGTGTCTTTGTTCTTCTATGGGCTGTTACAAGCGATGCGCGAGTTCAGTTTGAGGTTACATGCATACGGGGTACAGGTGAGCCTGTTACAGAGA
Source organism: Deltaproteobacteria bacterium UBA3076 (assembly GCA_002367355.1). GTDB lineage: Bacteria > Desulfobacterota > Dissulfuribacteria > Dissulfuribacterales > UBA3076 > UBA3076. Next base: position 9,042 of record DFBQ01000184.1, read on the forward strand.
CCTTTACATTTACGGCATTCGGTGGTCCGGCAACTGTAAAGTTGTGGAATGGCGGCCTTGAGGATTCTGATGCTGAAAATGTCAGCAGCTCCACAGTGACTGTCAACGGAGAGGTTATTTTCGGTCCGTCCAACTTCAACCAGAATGTTGATTTCCTGGAAGAGGAAACCACCCTGGTTGATGGACAGAATACACTGGAGGTCCTATTGAAGGCCAAGCCTGGCGGCCAGGTAACCATCCAAATTATTCAAAATGTTCCTCCGGAAATCAGAATCACCAACCCCCCAGACAATTCCACGATTACCTCCAGGACACCGTATATAACAATCGAGTTCAGCGATGAAGATTTAGATGTCGATCCGAGCAGCCTCACTGTTAAGATCAATGGCATTGATTGTACCAGTTCCTTTGACGTGACCGATACAGGAGCCACTTATCAGGTGCCAGAAAGCTCAAAGCTGCCTGTTGGTGACAATACTTTGTTTGCCAGGATTCAAGACCGGGTTGGCAATGAGGCCAGTGCCAGATCGAACTTCAGAATTGAAATTCTTAAGGCCGTACCAGGTGCCCATCCCACCTCTGGATGTGTGCCGCTTACTGTTTATTTCACCACAGACGGGGAGGATCCGGACCATACCATTGAGGTCTATCGATGGGACTTTGAAGGAGACGGGGTCTGGGATACCTCGGATCGAATGGCTACTGACTATACGCATACGTATACTACCACTGGTACTTATCACGCCCAGCTTCAGGTGGAAAACAATGTAGGAGATACCGCTACGGCGGAGGTTATCATTACTGTGACTGGCAGTCCTCCTCAGGCCTGGGCAGACGCCGTTCCTTCAAACGGCGCCGTTCCGCTGTCCGTCACCTTTACGGGACACGGCAAGAAAACAGGCGGGGCCATTGTGCTTCACGAATACGACTTCGAGGGGGATGGAATATTTGATTACACCACGGATACGTTTACCGGCGGACCCCAGCCGGACTCCATTACCTTTTACATCAACCATGCTGCCTGCTATTCAGGGACATTCAATTTTTATCTGAATGGAGTGCTCATTGATTCGGATACCACGAGAGAAGGATGCCATTGCAATTCAAGTGAGGACGCCTATACCATCTCTGATCCAAGCGCCCTGTCAAACTGGGACACGACTGGCAACAACATCCTCAGGGTCGATGCGGCAGGAGAGGTATATGTCGGTTATATCAGAGTTGTCTTGACAACCGGTGCTACGGCAGACGAGCGTTGCATGTTTGACGCAGTGGCAGGCGGGACATGCGGAAATCGGGATTTGTGTAGTGGTTATAGATATGGAGCGGCCACATATACGCTGGCGCTGGATGATCCCGGGGATACGACCAGCACAACACAACACACGTACCAGTCTGAAGGCACTTACAATGCCGTGTTCCGGGTGACTGATGATGAAGGCATGACAGCAACTGCATCACCAGTTGTAACCGCCGTCAGGGTGGGACCGCCGGGCTCGCCCACTGCTATTGGTACGGCTGATCCGACTCAGGGTCAAGGCCCGCTTACTGTCCATTTTACACATGACGGCACAGACCCGGACGGCAGCATTGTCCTTTACGAGTGGGATTTTGAAGGGGACGGGGTCTATGACTATTCTTTAGGCACTGATGGCGCGGTGGATCACACCTACACTGACGGGGGTAAGTATATTGCACGCTTGCGTGTGACGGACGACGACGGGCTCACAGGAGAGGATGTTTTTGAGATCGCTGTGACTGTCAGCGCCACATTAAGAATCGGGGATTCGGATTACACTGTCAATCCTTATGCTGGGGAATCCATTGATGTTATTACGACGTTAAGCGGAGGCGTGGATGACTTCAGCATACTCATCAAGAACCGTGAAGGAGCTACAGTGTGTACACTCGTAGATGCCGTGGATAGAAGCGGGGGAACCTATACGGATCCCTGGGACGGCAAAGACAACAGCGGTTTAATAGTGAATGACGGTGTCTACTATGCCGTGGCCGAATACAGCGACGGCCTGGGCAACCATGTCATAGACCTAACCTTCACTACCGGCGGTGAGCGGTACACTCAGAGTTATCAGGGGTGGTATGGCACAAACTGGGCCTATCCGTTCAGTGATCAGTTCGCACCCATTCGATTTTCTCTTGGTCGTGCTTCAGAAGTGACACTCTTTATCGGCTATCTTTGGTATGCGGATCAACGCATCAGGACCGTATACAATCGTCTGGCGCTGCCTGCCGGGTCCCACACGGCCTACTGGGATGGTTTGGCCGACGATGGAAGCATCATCCATGCCCCATCGGGTGACAGGTTAATACCAGGTTTCTGGAGATATAACCTGCCGGAAAATGCCATCTATGTCACCGGTGGTAAGCCGGTGGTGTCCCATGTCATGGCTGATCCTAACTACTTCAGTCCTTTCAGTGAGAAATGTGGTCCTGATGGTGAAGGGGCTGGCATTATAGTAGGTTTCGATGTCTCTGAGGATGTTCAGAGCGTCTCTTTGAACATATACAGCGTCTCCAGCGGATCCCTGCTTCGCACTATCACTTTGGAAGACGTCTTGGCAGGCAATCATGCCATTTTCTGGGACGGCAAGAATAATGGTGGGGAATACGTGGATATAGATGACTACCAGGTGGCGGTCATTGCCACAGATAGTCAGGGCAATGACTCAATGCTCAAATATACCCTGGTAAGGATTGATCTTTAAGGGAGGGAGGCTCCAATGCAAGGGCTGGCATTTAATTATAAAAACTCCGTTAATTATAAGAAGTCTGTCGTTTTGTTATCGTTCATCGTGGCGGCATTCCTGCTGTCTTGCCTTGGTTCGGTCTCATTGGCCTACAACTGGGAATGGGACCAGGGACATTATTGCACGGATGTAGATACCCCTGACGGGATGTGGGGCCGTTGGGATTATGACGGGGTATATCACGGTAACCAGGTAAGCAAAGATTGCTGTGAGCTTCTCTGTAAGATCTGTCCTGTTTACGCCAATACCGGTGCCCTCCAGAAGACATACACCGATCTCTCTGTCCCCGGAGTAGGGCCTGCTTTACAGATTACACGGTCATACAGCAGCCAGGAGTGGGCCAGCACCCTCCTGGGATACGGCTGGACCTTCAACTTTGGCCGCAGGTTGATCATCCTGCGGAACCGTGCAGGCGATAAGATAGTCGGAGTCCGGCTGCAGGCAGGGGAGAAAAACTTCTACAAGGAGCATCCTGATGGGAGCCTGGAGCGGCTGACGGACTATGGCGCTACCTATGATCTGGTCAAGAACGAGAACAAGACCTTCACTCTTTCCCGCCGGAACGGCACCCGTGAGGAAATCCAGGCTGACGGCAAGATATCTCGGATCATAGACAGTAACAACAATACCCTGTTATTTGAGTACAATGCAGTTGGCTGCCTGGCCCGCATCACGAATGCCTCAGGTAACTATGTGGACTTCGTTCTGGGTCCCAATGGAAAGATCGCCAGCGTGGCTGACAACCTTGGCCGGGTTGTGTCCTACACCTATGACGACCACGGCAACCTGATAGTAGTAACAGATCCCATGGGTTATACCACTCAGTATCTCTATAACAGCAGAAACCTTCTGACACAGATTGTCGATGCCAGAGGAAACACTGTTCATACCATCTCTTACAATAACGATCAGCCGCCGAAGGTGGCCAGCTTTGTAGAGAAAGGCGAGCCATACACGATTTCCTACTTTTCAGACCATACGGTCAAGACGGACTCCCATGGGAATTCCTGGACCTACTACTTTAACGACGTCGGCATCATTACCAGGGTCATTGATCCGCTTGGCAACCAGACAACAGACGAGCCCAATTATGTGACTGCCACCAGCCTGGACTGGAAAGAGGACGCTAACGGGAACCGGACGAATTATACATATGACGCGGATGGTAATATTGCCACCAAGACGGACCCCTTGGGGAACACCTGGACCTATACTTATGTGCCAGGGACCAATTGGATGGAGACCGAGACCAATCCTCATGGGGTTGTGACCAAATACGAGTATGATGCCAATGGCAACCTGCTCAGACATATCCGGGACTTTGGCGGCGCTCTGGCAAATACCACTACCTATACCTACGACGCCAGTGGCCGGCGGACGAGCGTGACCGATCCCTTGGGGAATACCACCAGCTATTCCTATGACGCCGCAGGTAATGTCATCAAGATCATCGATCCCCTGGGGAACATGCGCACCTTCACTTATGATGTCCGGGGCAACAAGCTCACCGAGGCTGACCCCAATGGAAATACCATTACCTATACCTATGATTTGCTGGACCGTCTGGTCTCTGCTACGGATGCCTTAGGCAATACAAAGGGCTTTTCTTTTGATGCCAATAGCAATCTGGTGAAGGTCCAGTTATCAAACGGGGAAGAGATAACTTACGAATTTGATGCCTACAACCGGCCGATACAATCTATCGATCCTCTGGGAAATATTCAGACATACGCCTATGATCATAATGATAACCTGGTAACAACGACCGATGCCAACGGAAATCCCACCCAGTATGGTTATGATGCCCTTGGACGGCGGATCAGTGTTACCAACGCCGAGGGTCATCAGATGACTTATGGGTATGATGCAGCAGGCAATGTGCTGTCGGTTACAGATGCAAAGGGGAACACTACAACTTTTACTTATGATGCTCTGAATCGTTCAGTGCAAAAGACCTATCCGGATGGAGCGAATTACACCTATGCCTATGATGCCTTGGGCAGAAAGAACAGTCAGACCGATCCCAACGGAAATACGATCAGCTACAGCTATGATTATCTGAATCGACTGGTTCAGAGGCAGTATCCGAGCGGAACCACGGCTGATTTCACCTATGACATGGTGGGCCGGATGCTCACCGGCACCAATCCCGACAGCACTCTGGAGTATGCCTACGATGCCCTTGGCCGGGTAGTAAGCAATACCCAAAACGGAAAGACCATACAGTATAGTTTTGATGCTGCCGGAAACCGCATCTATTTTACTACCCCTGAAGGAGAGACCGTCCAGTATTCGTATAATAACGCCAATTTCATGACTCAGGTTCAGCTTTCAAGCGGCAAGGGAATCAGTTATGCCTACGATGCCCTTGGCAGGGTAATTAGAAAGGACTACACAGGCGGCGCTTACGCCGACTGGACCTTTGATCAGGCCGGACGCCTCACCGACATAAGCCATGTGAAGAGCGATGGTAGCCCAATATACTCCCAGGCCAATACCTTTGACAGTACCGGGAACATTCTTCAAAAGACCACAGAAGCAGGCAGCACATCATACACCTATGATAAAATTTATCAGCTCACTGATACTGATCATCCAACAATAAGTGATGAGCAGTTCACCTACGATCCGGTTGGAAACCGCCTGATTTCCGCTGATTATAATGACTGGAATTATAATAATCGCAATGAGATAGGAAGTTACGACGGAGTAGTCTTTACCTTTGATCATAACGGAAACACGCTAAGCAGGACCGATGCCAGCGGCACAACCGATTATCAATACAATTATGTGAACAGGCTGGTAGGGATAGATTTGCCTGGCGGAAGGCATGTTACTTATAGATATGACATCAGGGGCAGACGAATAGAAAAGAGCGTTGACGGAATTGTAACCAAATTTTTCTACGATGGGGACAATCTGTTAGCGGAATACGATTCATCCGGAAATCTGAAGAAGAATTATATCTGCAGGACGGGTGATGTAAATCCGTCTATATTGGTTGATGGCGGTCAGCTATATTTCTACATCAAGGACCATCTTGGCACTCCCCAAAAGGTGGTGGACGAAAACGGAGATATAAAGTGGGCAGCCGAATACGAATCATTTGGGGTGGTTAATGTCACTGCAAACACCGTCTCAAACAATTTCAGGTTCCCTGGCCAATACTATGATGCGGAGACAGGGCTGCACTACAATTGGCATAGATGTTATGATGCAAAAATTGGGAGGTATTTGAGCGAGGATCCGATTGGATTACAGGGTGGGCTTAATCTATACATTTATGTCCAAAATGAACCTGTAAATCGGATTGATCCTTTAGGTTTGTTAACTTTTCGTCACCATGGAAACTGGGGAGGTCCAGGGTGGTCTGCTGGGCGCTATATGAAAGAATCAGATCCAAATCTCTATAGGTACTTCAATTACCCCACGACAGATGCAAGAGATGTTTGTTATCGAGGGCACGATATATGTCTTTGGAGATGTGATAATTCTGGAGAAGTGTGCCTGTTGCCTGGAGCTTTGAGCGATTGTAGAGAAGATTGTGATCATAAATTAGGAAATTGTTTGTTGAGACTTAGCCCTTTTGAGTTATGTTATTGGTTTACGGACCGAGGGGTTTATTTTCCAGCAGATAATGAGGCAATTTATTTCCACACATTAATACCCTGGTTATTTCACTAAAATTTTGTTTAGGGTGGTCGGTTAACGCCTCCTGCCCTGTAATATGGCATGAGTTCCTCAATGGCGAAGCGGCACCATATCCGGCGTTGGCACCAGGCTGCGACTATCCGCGCACGTACCGGCATTACCAAGGCTATACGACTAGCACTGTTCTCCACGAGAGGGCACAAGGAGGAGCTAACCGACCATCCCCTTTTTGTTTTCTTGAAGCAACATTCAAAGAGTGGATGTCATTAATTTTTTGACCTATCAGAATTTCCTGAAATGATAGCACAAAATGGGACAGGGGCTGCCAAGCAATTAGAAATTGCTACACAGTCCACAGTATTGTGATATGTAGGTAACGAATATGTTTCTAATGCAGCTGCAGAAATGCGATGCGACCCTTGTGTAAGGATTTGTTGTAATATTAAGCCGTTAAATTAAGCCAGAACGTGGGATTATTAATATGACGAAAAAAAGTAAAATTCCTTTCTTGGCCGTCATCTCTTTTCTAATATGTGCAAATTGTGTCACGAAGCCAATGGCATCGTCTAATGAAATAATAATGAATGAAGGGATGATTATTAAAGCCACAAATGATAGCGGGACCATCATAATTAAGGCAGAAAGTGGATTAGAGAGAATTTATGAATGGATAGGGGGGCGGGCAAAAGTAAAATTGATACCGAGAAAAGAACGGTGGTATGGAAGCTTAGGAATTTATAATCCGGGCGGAGGTGGAAGAATACACACAGTTGTTGAAGAAGGGGAACAATATTTTTGTTCAGAGAAAGAAGCGTTGGAGTGGCTAAGCTGGAAAGATGAAAGAATGCATTACGTTTATACGTCGGACGGAATTGTTGTGGGTTGGTATACGGACGCAGATCCTAATTCGACTCAGATAGCGCTGAGTGTGGAGTTGTGGCAATTTTACGTTCTGGGTAAAAAACCACGTGGTCTCTCTGGAGCACGAAATGACTTGGTCTTGGTTTCTTATAGCAATGAGTCTCCTTCCACTTCCCGGCCAGCCGATAGATTCTTACCAAGTAAGCCCAAAATTATAGGCGGTAGATTATATTCAGGAAAGTCGTTAGATTATATGAAAGAAAGGGAAATGGCTCCGACTGATGTGGAAGATGTAATCTCAAATGGAAAAATTATCCAACATGGTGCCTATACTACATATATAAGGCTTGATGATCCTTTCGACATATTATGGGTAAAAATAGACAAAGATGGACGTGTCGTGCTCGTCGGAAGATAAGACAACATGGATGCTTTAGATTACAATCGACGATGCAAACAAACGATTTACTCTTAGGGCCAGGTATGGAAAGCAGGTCTTTCTTGCTTTATTGCTTTAGGGGGTGGGCACGGGGTAGCCAGGAATACCGTTGGAAATGCCTGTCGTACGAAGGTAGTGTCATGTTGTTGGGAAAGAGAGGTGCGGGCGTGGCAGGAATTCAGAAATAACAAGAACGCTAAGATCACTTGGCGATTCACAGCCGAGGATGCCCGGAAAAAGCTATCTCGTCTGTATCCGACACTTGATGGTTGACACGACACTGGGTTGGGTTGAGGAACGAAAGCCAACTATACAGCTTTGTACACGGCCCGAATGTGGGGTTTCGCTATGCTCAACCTAACCT
>DFBQ01000103.1 GCA_002367355.1 Deltaproteobacteria bacterium UBA3076
ATTTCGGTGAAACTTCAGTTATTTTAATAATACCCGGGAATAACTAATCCATGGCAATTCCTGTAGCTCTCTGTCGGGTCAGCAAATACGAGCCGGAGTCTGTCCGAAAGTCAGTGGGGATGCTCTTAGAAACTATCAGGTGCCGTCCCCCCAGAGGCGCTCGAATACTGGTCAAACCAAATCTGCTCACACCGAAAAAAGCCCTGGCCACTACCCACCCACTTGTGGTCCAGGCTGTCTGTGAATATTTGCTGGACTATGGGGCCAGGGTCAGCGTGGGCGATTCCCCATCATTCGGTACTGCCAAAAAGGTGGCAAATGCAAACGGCCTTGCAGAAGCGCTCAATGGTTTGCCGATTAAAATCATCAACTTGAGCCAACCCACGAAAATTCGTCTTGCATCCGGGATATCCATGGGCATTTCACAAAAGGCCCTGGAGAAGGATTTGATCATTAATGTGGCCAAGCTCAAGGCCCACTCCCAGCTACGAGTCTCAGCGGCAGTAAAAAATTTCTTCGGATGCGTGGTAGGTTTTCGCAAGGCTCTGGCACACTGTCAATACGGTGATATATCTAATCTCTTTGAGAGCTTACTCATTGAAATTATGCAAGCCCTGCCGGAAACTGTGAGCCTGGTTGATGCAGTGGTGGCCATGCAGCGGACAGGCCCCATCGACGGAGATCCGTTCGACCTGTCCCTGCTTGGAGCATCGTCAAACCCTGTGGCCCTGGACACTGCCTTATACACTATTCTGGGACTTCAGCCACACCATGTACCCCTGTGGCTGGAATCACAAAAACAGGGACTCTCCGGAGCCCATATACATGAATTGAGTTATCTTCTGGCGCAACCAGAGGAATTTGACACGGCTGGATTCGCGCTACCCTCGCCACTTAAGCCCGTGACATTTCACCCCGTTCGGTTTTTAAGAGGGCGGCTTAAGAGTGTGTTTAGCAGATTTTGAAAATCGGCCAAATGAGAACAATTTACTTGTTCCTTACAATCACCTATTTTTTATTGCATTTATTTTTAATTTGATGTCAAGCACAGGACTTCCATTAATAGCATCAAGACCTTTGACATAGAGTGTTGTCCCTTCTATTTTTACTAATGTGACATTTTGAATTGCTATTTTGGAAAGCCTGTTGGGAGTTCGAGAAGCAAAAACTCCAACCGATTTTCCATCAAGCCCCCTATTAAATACCGATTTGACTGGTCCTGACTTGTGGAGATAATAAACAATGGTAATATATTTTTCATCCTCGAGTTTATACATAAAACTTTCTTGGGCGGGGAAAAGTATGATCTTGGATATCTTGCCGTCTCCGACCACACCGAAATCTGTAGGACTCTTATTTAAATTGTTTTTTACAATACCAATCGGATAAATCTCAACTGGCTCAATATCTCCATACATGCATCTCGTGCAAAAATAGGCATCATCAACAATGCACAGTTTATCCGCCCATATTCCACATTTACTGCACTGATAAGTCTCTTTGTTCATAATTGTTTCTCCAAGATCATACTACACGGCACCAATCGTTGAGCACGTCGCTGCCGCTCCTTTGCCCAACAAATCCAATTATAGGAATTAAAAAATAAAAAGGAAATTAAGCCGGATGTGAAGGCTTCCAAAAGAAAAAAGGAAATGGTCGGGGCGAGAGGATTTGAACCTCCGACCCTCTGCTCCCAAAGCAGATGCGCTGCCAGGCTGCGCTACGCCCCGATTAGTTGACATTCTGTTTAACACAGAGCTTAAAAGCCTTCAAGGACTTTGGATTTGGCATAGCGCTCTCGGTTCTGTGGTTGCCTCAACGTAACACTATGTTTATATATGATTACTTTATGGCTAAAACTTGCAAAAAGAAATCCAGAAAACCACTTGTATGTGGCTATCGTCCTCTGCTGGGGATCGTATTTGGATCAGCCCTTGTGGTGTCCCTGGCAATTGGTAGCCTCATAATAGGGTATATGTTCTTGGGCCTCCCGGAAATCTCAAGTCTTAAATCTTATAACCCTCCCATGGTCACTGAAGTGCTCGACTCGGACCATCGCCCCATCGCATACTGGTATAAGGAGAAAAGATGGCCTGTCCCGATTTCCCGAATGCCGGACAGGCTGGTACAGGCATTCCTGGCAGCTGAAGATGCCCGGTTTTACGAACATCCCGGCATTGATTTCATGGGGGTTATTCGGGCCATACTGAAAAATGTGGAGGCAGGCGGAATAGTCCAGGGAGCGAGCACCATTACCCAGCAAGTAACAAGATCCTTACTCCTTACCCGGGAAAAGAGTTGGTTGCGCAAGGTTAAAGAAGCCATCCTGGCCTGGCAAATCGATGCAGCACTCACAAAAGATGAGATTCTGACCATATATTTAAATCAGATATATCTTGGACAAGGATCCTATGGTGTCGAAAGCGCTGCCAGGACCTACTTCGCAAAACATGTAGATGACCTGAATCTCGCTGAATGCGCACTCTTTGCCGGCCTGCCCAAGGCCCCGAGCCGGTATGACCCGACAAAATATCTGGACCGTGCCAAGAGACGTCAGGATTATGTACTGAGACGGATGGTAGAGGAAGGCTATATTACTCCAGAGGAAGCAGAAGAGGCAAAAAAGACCCCTATTCACCTGAAAAGAGAGACCATGGATCCTCCGCCCGGCACAGATTATTTCCTTTCGGAAGTAAGAAAGGAACTTGAAGCAAGGTACGGCAAGAAAAGACTTCTGGCAGACGGTCTTACCGTAATCACTACTCTCAAAAGGGACTGGCAGATCAAGGCCAATGAAGCAGTGCTTCGGGGTCTGGGTAACTTATGCAAGAGGCATAGTAAGGATACCGAACTGAACCAGTCTGTTCAGGCAGCCCTTGTGGCAATCGAGGCAAAAACCGGTGCTGTTCAGGCCCTTTGGGGAGGCAAGGACTTCAATAAATCTCAATTCAACCTGGCAACCCAGGGCAGAATGCAGCCAGGGTCTGCCTTTAAGGCAATAATCTATTCAACTGCCCTATCCAATGGACTTGTAGCCCCTAATACAATCGTTGTGGATGAACCGATTTCACTGCCCGGAGCTGATTCTCAAACCATGTGGGAACCAGAAAACTTTGACAAGACCTATATGGGCCCGATCACCATAAGGACGGCCCTTACGCACTCACGTAATGTAATTTCCGTAAAAATCGCAAAGGCAATCGGGTTGACCCCCATTCATGATATGGCGAGGCGTATGGGAATAGAGACACCCCTGGCAAATAATCTGTCTATTTCTCTAGGTTCTTCTGAAGTTACTCTGATCGAGATGGCAAGGGCTTTCAGCACCTTTCCCAATCTGGGTAAAAATGTTAAACCTCAATTTATTCAGGAAGTTAGAAATCAAAAAGGAGAAGTAATAGAACAACTTGAGCCTGTTTTCAACGAAGCGGTTGACCCGGTAACTGCTTTTCAGATGGTCCATCTCCTCAGGGGAGTAATTCAGGATGGTACGGGTCGCAATGCCAGGGCCCTTGGAATTCCTGCAGGTGGCAAGACCGGCACTACTGATAATTGTAGAGACGCGTGGTTCATTGGATTCACCCCAGAAGTAGTGGCAGCAGTGTGGGTCGGGAGGGAAGACAAAAAATCATTGGGCAAAAAAGAAACCGGGGGCAGAGTTGCATGCCCGATCTGGACATCTTTCATGTCAGTAACAAAAGAAGACATGATAAAACAGGATTTCAGCATGCCTCAGGGAGTAGCTCTGGTCCCGGTGAACCGGCAAACCGGCGAAATAATTATACCTAAGAAAGACAATGAAAGATCTTTTGTTTGGGAGGCAATGAGAGAGGATTTATTACCGCCTCTTCACCCTTCGTCTGGAAAATTCAGGCTCCCTTCCTGGTTGAAAAGACTTGACGACTTCCTTTTTTAATCAAAAATGGACCAAACAATGCAAGATCGAAATCAATTCAAGCTCACTATTGTAGGTCCAGGGGCTATGGGTTGTCTTCTGGCCGCCACGCTTAACAAACAAGATTGCCCTGTTTCCATACTTGATTACAAACCGGATCGCGCCGAGAGGCTCAAGAAGGCTGGAATACAGGTTGTGTCATCAAAGGAGGCATGGACCGCATTCCCGAATGTTACTGCAGAACCCGAGTCTTTGAGTCCTCAGGACTGGGTGATAGTGTTTGTCAAAGCCGCCCAGACCGCCGATGCCGTAAAGCGTATAGGTCCCCTGATAGGACCTGGAACCCTGGTTGTTTCTCTGCAAAACGGTATAGGGCACGAATTCACACTTTCTAAAACTGTAAAACCGGAACAGATTGCCCTGGGCGCGACTTCACAGGGGGCGACTTTACTGAATGAAGGACATGTTCGTCATGCCGGCAGTGGTCCCACAACGCTTGGATTAGTGATCCACAATCCTGAAGCCAAAGATAGGTTAATTTCTTTAGCGACTTTGCTGAACAACTCAGGATGGCCATCTCAAATAGTTGAAGACATCTATCCTCACATATGGCGCAAGCTGATTGTCAATGTGGGGATAAACGCCTTAACCGCCCTCTGCGGCCTTGCCAATGGCAAATTACCACAACATCCGGAATCCCTGCGATTGCAGAAACTTGCAGTTGCTGAGGCATGGACGTTGTCATTAAAGAAGGACATTGCCTTGGGCCTTTCACTTGAAGAGGCCCACAATATTGTTAATTCAGTGTGTAAGGCAACCGCGGAAAACAGGTCCTCCATGCTACAGGACCGTATCAAAAAAAGACCCACTGAAATCGACTACATTAACGGCGCCATTACCAGGATGGGCAAAGAACTTGGAGTTGCGACCCCGGTAAACGAGGTCTTGACCCTTCTTGTGCGTTTGAATTCACGTCTGGGCTGGAAAAATCCGGTTTAATACAAAAAGGCATTGACAATTCCGCAATTATATTATTATATTATGCAGACTTTGGAAGCGATTAATTAAATATAAGCTACCACGTTATAAATGGCCATTTTTTGGCCATTATTCAGGTTCGACAAATAAAAACCGTGGCATTCATAGTTAGTATGAATCCTTCTGCTTCCAAACGCTAAATATTCCTTTGCTGATACAAAATAATTAAATATAGAACACGTTACCTATCTTGAGGTGGGCTGCGTTTTTCTGGTTTTAAAGCTAACCTGTCGCATCTTGCATAGACGGTGCAACATTGTCTGCGGTCAAAATCCTGCAAAAGCCACCCTGCTTCACAACAAACCACAAATTACATTTGGTGTGGAGTAGTATGCAGGAACCTATGGACTTCAGCCCAATTGGAATGTCGGAATACTGGAATTATGGAATAATGGGTTCTGGGAGATTGGCAAAAATCTGAGGCTCAACAATTTCCTGTAAATTCAATGAGTTGTAGAATTTCCGAGTAACTTCTCAGTAAGTCTGGGTAACAGTCACTGCATTCCCGCCTTCGCGGGAATGACGATTGGGTGTGAGCGCCTGTCATTCCGGCGAAAGCCGGAATCCATTGGATAGTCGCAAAATATGATTTGCCCGGACTTATTGAGAAGTTACATTTCCGAGACGTATTGGAGTTTTCATTTAATCCCCCCAAAGGCGAATAGTTTAAGCCCATTTTATAATACAATTGCTGTGTTTTTTCGGACTTCATTACAACTTGGATCTCCTCAAAAAATTTACGCCCGCAGACTTTTTTAAGAATACACAAACCCAGTAGAGGTAAAACCATGCCTAAAATATCAAAAACAAATAAAGCAAAAACAATAATTTTAGCTGATTTAAAACGTAAAGGCATAGGTGAACTTCACAAAATAGCAAAAGACCTGGGCGTGGATTCTCCCAGCGGGATGCGTAAACAGGAGATCATCTTTGCTATACTTAAGGCCCAGACCGCCAATAATGGGTCTGTGTATGGCGAGGGTGTACTGGAGATACTCCAGGATGGATTTGGTTTCCTTCGCAGCCCGGACTACAATTACCTGCCAGGCCCGGACGACATATACGTATCTCCGTCACAAATCAGACGTTTTGCCTTGAAAACCGGCGATACCATCTCCGGCCAGATCCGTCCTCCCAAGGAAGGGGAACGATACTTTGCCCTGCTAAAGGTAGAATCCCTAAACCATGATGCCCCTGAGGCGTCCTTTGACAAGGTAATTTTTGATAACCTCACTCCTCTCTATCCTGATGAGCATCTCAACCTGGAAACCGATTCAGACAATTATTCCGCCAGGATAATGGATTTCATGACTCCGATAGGTAAGGGCCAAAGAGGACTTATCGTCGCACCTCCCCGAACCGGCAAGACAATGCTCCTCCAAAATATCGCCAACAGTATCTCCAGGAATCACCCCGATGTCATATTGATTGTCCTGCTCATAGATGAAAGACCGGAGGAAGTCACGGATATGCAACGCGTGGTAAAGGCTGAAGTTATCAGCTCGACGTTCGATGAGCCGGCTCAGCGCCATATCCAGGTCTCCAAAATGGTTATTGAGAAAGCCAAACGCCTGGTGGAACATAAACGCGATGTGGTGATACTTCTGGATAGCATCACAAGGCTTGCCAGGGCCTATAACACCGTAGTTCCTCCCAGTGGCAAGATTCTCTCCGGAGGTGTAGACTCCAATGCGCTTCAGAAACCCAAGCGCTTCTTCGGGGCTGCCAGAAACATTGAGGAAGGGGGTAGTCTTACAATAATTGCCACTGCCCTTGTGGATACGGGAAGCCGAATGGACGAGGTCATATTTGAAGAATTTAAGGGCACTGGAAACATGGAAATACATTTAGACAGAAAGCTCACAGACAAACGGATATTCCCCTCAATCGACATCAACCACTCCGGCACCAGGAAAGAAGAGTTGCTGCTGCCCGAGGATGTGTTGAATCGGATCTGGCTCTTGCGAAAACTTCTGTCACCTTTAAACCCGGTAGACAGCATGGAATTCCTCCTGGACAAAATGAAGGGGACAAAAAACAACGTCGAGTTTCTGGCATCCATGAACAGATGATATGATAATTTTGAAGTGAGCTAAAATGAACTAAAGTGCCTAAAATTTCAATATACTATCTGATTTTGAAAACGGAAAGTTTCGCACCTTGTATGCAGAGTATTTTGAACAAAAACACTTTTTGCAGTATAGTTGTATTTTAAATAAGTGAGATCTAATAGGAGATATAAAAAATATGAAAGAAAAAATCCATCCAAAATACTACAACGCCAAGGTAAGATGCGCCTGTGGCAATGAGTTTGAGATAGGTTCAACCCAGAAAGAGATAAAGGTAGAGATCTGCTCCAAGTGTCATCCATTCTTTACCGGCAAGCAGAAACTGGTCGACACCGCAGGGAGAGTGGAGAAATTCTACCGCAGGTATGGCGAGACCGTGGAAAAACAGGCCTGAGTTATCATAACAATAGACCTTTGAATGTTAGCTAAACTTCAAGAATTAGAGAATAAATACCTGGCCTTAGAGGAAGAACTCAGCGACCCTGATTTACTGAAAGACCAAAAAAAATATCAGGAGATTGCAAAAAGGCACGCCGATCTGAGGGTAATAGTTCAATCTTACCGCCAGGACCGCGACATACTGGAACAAATTGATGAAAATAAGGTCTTGCTCCAGGATCCTGACCCGGGAATCCGGGAACTCGCACAGTCAGAAATCGAGGAGCTTGAAGAAAAAAGCCGGGAACTCGAGGAGCAAATAAAACGCCTCCTCCTGCCCAAGGATCCCAATGACGAAAAGAACGTGCTTTTGGAAATCAGGGCCGGTACGGGCGGAGACGAGGCTGCCCTTTTTGCAGCGGATCTGTTCCGTATGTACAGCCGCTATGCTGAGCACAAAAAATGGAAAGTGGAGGTACTGAATGCCCATCTGACCGGGGGCGGTGGATTCAAGGAAATTGTTGCTCTTGTTTCCGGAGACAGGGTTTACAGCCGCTTGAAGTATGAAAGTGGCACCCACAGGGTCCAGAGGGTGCCTGACACCGAGACCCAGGGACGCATACACACATCGGCCGTCACCGTGGCCGTACTGCCCGAGGCCGATGATGTGGACGTGGATATTGATCCTGCTGATCTTCGGATTGACGTTTACCGCGCGTCGGGAGCAGGGGGACAGCACGTCAACAAGACAGAATCCGCAGTACGTATCACCCACCTGCCTACAGGCTTGGTAGTACAGTGTCAGGATGAGCGCTCACAACACAAGAACAGGGCCAAGGCCATGAAGGTGCTTTATGCCCGTCTGCTGGATCTAAAACGCACAGAACAACAGTCCCAACTCTCAGACGAACGACGGAGCATGGTGGGCACAGGGGACAGGAGTGAGCGTATCCGCACCTACAACTTTCCCCAAGGCAGGATGACCGACCACCGAATAGGCCTCACCCTTTACCGCCTTGAGACCATAATGGAAGGGGATATAAACGAAATCATAGAGGCACTGGGGACTCACTATCAGGCGCAGGCCCTAACCCAAAGCTCAGATGACAATAGCCCAGGCACTCTTCGCGGCCACTAAACAACTCTCTCACGCCAACATAGAAAATCCGCAACTGGAAGCTGAAATTCTGCTGGCCCACCTTCTGGGAAAAGAACGGATCTGGTTTCACCTCCATCCTGAATTTCTACTTGAAGACCCTGTAAATAAACAGTATATGGCCCTTGTCGCGCGAAGTGCTACGCACGAACCCTGTGCCTATATTTTGGAGCAGCGGGAATTCTGGTCTCTTCCTTTTCGCGTAACCAGGGACACTCTGATACCCAGACCTGAGACCGAGTTAATTGTGGAGATCGCCCTTGCCCTTGTGAAGCAGGAAAGATGGCACAGGCCCTTTATCCTGGACCTGGGTACGGGTTGCGGCATACTGGCAACAACACTTGCCTACGAGATCTCAGGAGCCGTTTTAGTGGCAACAGACAGGTCATTCCCTGCGCTGATCGTAGCACATCAAAATGCAAAAAGACACGGAGTAAAATCAAGAGTAAGCCTGGTACAGGCAGACTGGATCAAGCCCTTTAGATCGTGTGAAACCGGCATTTTCCCGCGTGAAAAAGGAATGGCCGTCGCAAACCGGGGATTTCATCTGGTTGTCAGCAACCCACCTTACGTGGCCAATAAGGACAAAAGGCTCCTGGCAAAAGAAATATTCAAATATGAACCAGAGGGGTCACTCTTCAGCGGAAAAGATGGACTTGAGGACATTGAAAAACTTATCAAAGCCGTTCCCCAAGTACTTCGCAAAGAAGCATGGTTTATTTGTGAAATCGGATGGAATCAGGGAAAACAGGCCATTCAGATGACCAAAGATACAGGAATGTATAAATGCGCAGAGATCAGAAAAGACCTGTCAGGCAAGGACAGGGTCCTAATGGCAAAGAGAAATTGATCGCCGCTTGATTTGCATCGAGGCCATCATCCCTTATCCAGATTCCAAAATTCAGTGAGAGGCCCAGTATTGTCCCCTATTGCTCACTTCTGGAGCAAATTGCGGTCTTGATTCGGAGCAAGGCAATGGTAAAAACCCGCCGCAGCATTTTGGAAATACAGAGAATGGGAAAAAATATATGGAAGAATATTGACGCCCAGGAATACGTGGATAAGGAGAGGGCTTCATGGAATGGGTAGGCATAATAATGCCAGATTACCAGAACTTTGTCTTTAAAATTCCTGATTTTGGATGATCTTTTGTAAATTATAGGCATAAACCGGTTTATCCCGGCGCTTTCACAACGTACCATAGATCAAGTTTATTCAGAAATGGCGTCCCATAGATTTCAAAGCTTGTGTGATTTCTGGCTCCTAATACCCAGACTTATAACTCTCGCACCTGAAAATTACTCCACCCCAAGCGCTTTGAATACTGCATCAACTGGATCAGCATAAAAACCGGTCTGGAATTTGGCAAACAACTCTCCCGGGATTGTTGGAATATCACCGACGCTGCTCATAGGGATCAGAATACGCTTGGCACCTAAATCAAAAGCCACCTGGAGGGTTCCTGCCAGGTTCTCAGTTGGAACGATGTTTCCGCCAAGGCTCATGTCACCGAGAACAACCATCTGGCTTTGAACAGGTTTACCCATTAACCCTGAACACAGTGAGACGAAACTGCATAGCGTCAAGCCATGTGCCGGGCCTGTGTTGTGCATTTCTACAATGTGTAGATGATAGTCATGGTCACCGATTTTGCTCAATGAACTGACTCTGGAGATGTTCGCCTTGAAATAATCGTAACCGTTCACGGGGTATGAGATGACTGTAACAATGCGTTTTTTAAGCATTAAATAGGATAAATGCGTTTCGACCCTAAAAGTTGCCAGATTCTGGAATTCCTTTAATATCAGAGAGTTGTAAGTTTCCGGTCTGATTTGCAGGATTTGCTGGGTTCTCTAACTAGAGGCATTTGCGCTCTTCTTAA
>DFBQ01000055.1 GCA_002367355.1 Deltaproteobacteria bacterium UBA3076
AGGTTTCTGGCAGACCACGGCATTCAATCAGAGCCGATCCGCAAGATGCATGAGGGACGCCCAAATATTGTTGATGGGATAAAAAACAATGAGATTCAACTGATCATCAACACACCCAGCGGCAGATTGAGCAAGCACGACGATTCCTACATCCGAAAGGCGGCAATCAAGTTCAAAGTGCCGTATATTACCACCACGGCCGCGGCCGTTGCCGCTGCCAGGGGTATCGCAGCCTGCAAGAAAGGACATGGCAGGATAAAGTCGCTTCAGAGATACCATGGGGATATTGGGTAGATATTACGATGACAAGAACGACCTGCAGGATCTTATCCTTTATGTTGAGATGTTTCTAAGAAGCGGCATAACAAATGGAAAAAAATAAGCCTGAAACCTACGAGAAATACATCAAAGCTCTAACGGATATCAGTCGAGCCATCACATCCGACCAGTATCTTGAAGATATTCTGAAACTGATCGTAATGGTAACTGCCAAGGTAACAGGCGTTGAGATCTGTTCGTTGTGGCTTATTGACGAAAGTGCAAATCCTAAAAAGATCCGCCTAAAGGCGACGCAGGCCATAGCTCCGGATTATCTGAAGGACCGATCTCTGGCCCTGGATGAAGGAGTGGTCGGTTTTGTGACCACACACAACCAGCCACTTATTATCAAAGACGTGTCAACAGAGCCCCGGTTCAAGGAAAAGGAAATGGCCAAAAGGCTTGGCCTGGTATCCATGGTCAGCGTGCCGCTTCAAGTAAAGGATGAAAAGGTAATCGGGGTACTCAACTGTTTTACAGCAAAACCTCATGAATTTTCAGACGCAGAAGTTTATCTCATTACAGCAGTTGCGAATCAGGCGGCAGTCGCGATCCTCAACACAGAGCTTATGGTAAAAACCAAGGTGATCAGAGAGGAACTGGAGACCCGCAAATTGGTGGAACGTGCTAAAGAGGTCCTTATGCGCAGACGCAAAATGGACGGGAATGAGGCTTTTCGCTGGATTCAAAAACGGAGCATGGATTCCCGCAAATCTATGCGGCGTGTGGCAGAGGCAGTTCTGCTTTCGGAGGAACTGGAATAGAATTTACGGTTCATCCGACTAAAGGGCAGGCACTGTGGCCTGCCCTACATACTTCTGACCGCCGAATAGGGATATTTGGACCCACAAATAATTCTTATGACCATAACATAATAGGTCCCCCGGCTGTAAACCCATGGCCGGTTTCTCTCCCCTGTCTACTCGACCCCGACTCCATGATAACGGTCGACGGTTCATAAGTAAGGAAAGGCTTGACCATTACCAATTTATTGTATAGTATGTCCACGTTTCATGGACATACTATGATTTCAATTGAGGTAAAATCCGTTGAACGCCATTGTGCAGATGCGGCGGAACGTTGGCGGTGAGGTATTTGACTACCAGGTCCTGCTGGACGCGTTAGCAGGATACCGCAAGCCCCGGGACAGAATTACCAGACTGCTGGGCCAGCGGGGCGATCGTGAGGGTCAAGAAGGGGCTGTACTGTTTCGGTGAGGCCTTTCGCAAGGAACCGCTCAGCCGCGAATATCTATCCAACCTGATCTATGGGCCGTCGTATATCAGCCTTGAGTATGCCCTGAGCCATCACGGTCTGATCCCGGAGCGGGTGGAGACCGTCACCTCGGTGACCACCCGCCGTTCGCGTGATTTCGACACGCCCTTCGGTACCTTTTCCTACCGCATGTTGAAAGGCCCCCGTTATGCCGTAGGCGCTATCCTCGAAACGGCCGGCAAGACGCCTTTCTTGATAGCCTCCCCTGAAAAGGCGTTGGCGGACAAGGTCTGGACCGACAAGCGGTTCAGCGGACTCCGCTTATCCGATTATAATGCATATCTGTCCGAAGATCTTCGCATCGACCGGGAAGCCCTCAGCAGGCTTGACAACTCCCGATTGCAGGTCATCGCCACGGCATATGATTCGGCCAAGATCAACAACCTGGTTCGGTACTTAAAGCGCCTGGAGGATGCCCCTCATGCATGACGCAATCCGCAGCATGCTGGACCGCTATGAATGCCGGAGCCGCGACGACTATGTCAACTCCCTCAGGGAAATCCTGCAGGATGTGGCTCTGCTCGGACTCTGGCGTTCCAAGTTCTTCGAGCACGCTGCGTTCTATGGCGGCACCGCGCTTCGGGTCTTGCATGGACTGGATCGATACTCCGAGGACTTGGACTTCTCGCTGCTCAAGCCCGACAAGTCGTTCTCGCTGAAGGCCTATGGGGATGCACTGCGGCGAGAAATCAGCAGCTTCGGGTTCCACGTGGAGTTTGATAGCCGCCGGAAGACGCAGGCAAGCGCGATTGAATCAGCGTTTCTGAAGACAAACACATACAGGCAGTTGATTGTGATTGAGGCCGCCCAGGAGCTGCTCCGCGATCTGCATCCCGCGAAGAACCTCAAGATCAGGCTCGAAGTGGACACCGACCCGCCAGGCGGGTTCGAAACAGAAACTCAGTACGTTCTGCAGCCCATTCCCTTTTCCGTTCGCGTCTATTGCTTGCCGGACCTTTTCGCCGGGAAGCTTCATGCGATCCTTTGCCGGAAGTGGAAGACGCGCGTGAAGGGGCGCGACTGGTACGACCTGGTATGGTATGCGGGCAGGTATCCAGAAGTTCGGATCAGACACCTCGAATCCAGGATGCGTCAGTCCGGCGATTACCACGATGACGAACCGCTGACTCCCGACAGACTCCAGCACCTCTTGCGGCAAGCCGTGGATGACCTCGATGTGGAACAAGCACGCCGGGAAGTCGCTCCCTTTATTGTGGACCAGCGTGCCCTGGACGTATGGTCGCGGGATTTTTTCAGGCGGATCATAACTCGAATCGTGTCGATCTGAAGAGAAATCGCCCTCGATCTTCAGGAGAACTCTCAATCCCTTCTTAAACAGGTCTCTGCCTAGAACTATCCGTTCCTCTTTTCGATGTCCTCTAGCTGCTACTGATTCTGAAATGAATCTTATGAATCAATTATTCCACACCAAGTGCCTTGAACACGGCGTCTTTGGGATCAGCGTAGAAACTCGTCTGGAACTTGGCAAAAAGTTCACCTGGGATGCTGGGTATGTCTGTAACACTTGCCATCGGCAACAGGATTCGCTTTGCTCCGGCGTCGAAAGCAACCTGGAGCGACTCGGGCAGATTTTGCACCGGCACGATGTTCCCTCCCAGGCTCATACTGCCCAGCACGACCAATTGGGACTGAACCGGCTTGCCAAGTACAGCAGAGCACAGGGCCACAAATGCCGTGAGTGTCGTTGCATTTGTGGGTCCAGTATTTTGAAGTTCCACGATGTGAAGGTGGTAGTTGTGGTCGCTGGTTTTTATCGAGGAACTAACGCCACTGGCATTCGCCTTGAAGTAGTCAAAGCCGACTCTAACGGGTTCCTTTGCGGCGCTAGCGGAACCCACTCCCGATAGGGTCAGCGAGCCGTTGCCTGGCGTAACCTGGGTTTCCAATCGATACAGTCCGAGATGCCCGCCGCTTCCCGTGGCCACAGTGTGAAGAACGCCGGGATTAAGCGGCCCCTCCGGGATGAGCGAGCCGCCACCTTGTTCCGGTACGCTGATGAACTTCTCCTCCATCGTGTCCTGATCGATATAGGAGAAATGCACATCGTAGAACTCCATCCCGCCGATCTTTTTCAGTTGCTCCTTGACCCGCCTGCGGGCTTCCAGAGCGTATTCCAGACAGCGCTGCACAGCTTCTTTGTCGTAACTCTCATCGGGGTAGAGCAGCTTCAAAAGGCCGGAAACCGTGTGCTTGACAGCAATCGTGTCTCTCTGGTTCAAATCCCGACCCAGCTTGAAATACTTGTTGATCGCATCTCCGAAGTTCCGTTTTCGCATCTCCCGCATGAACTCAGCCAGATAGTCCACAATGAGCCCGTATTGGTTTGTGAGGTATTCGGGCCTCATCTTCGGGATCTCCCAACCGGGGATGTAAGCGTGGAAGCGGTCGAAAAACGCCGAGTCGATCATAGCCTCGGGAAACGGTGCCAGGAGGTGGCTCGTCTTGACGAGCGTATCCACCGGCTGGTTTATGTTACCCACGAAAACCATGGAGGCGTAAGCGTTAATCTGAAGTTCCCTTTCAGGA
>DFBQ01000230.1 GCA_002367355.1 Deltaproteobacteria bacterium UBA3076
CTGGAGGTCTGCGGAATAGATCCGGGCTACAGGGCAGAGGTCTTGAGCACTGAAAACTTTGTGACCCTGTCAAATACTCTGGTCCACACGATTTCTTCCGGCAACAATACACAATTGGACATCACACACTGAACCTACCGAACTGTAAGCGTTTACAGGGTGCTGTAGATGCGAGGCGGAGGGTACACAGACGTACTCCCTGTACTTCAAGTGCCCGACAACAAAGCAGATGCGGTGCCCTGTGAACGCTTACCAAAAAACAATAGGTCATATACCATTGATAAGCAAGATGAAAAAAGAAATTTACTCTTGACTCAGGCACTGGTCTCATGTAATAGAAAGACCTCTTTTATTCCTCCTTGCCTTGATAGGATTTGCTCAATGTGCATCCTGGGTCAGGGCCGGATAATATAGCCCATAGGGAGGCCATATATGAAATTGCGGCATTACGAAACATTTTATCTCCTCCATCCGGACCTCAGTGACGAAGAACGTACAGCTATCTCGGAAAAACTCCAGCAAGTCATAATCAGCGGGCATGGCGAAATAGTAAAGATTGATCCATGGCCCCTGCAGAAACTTGCTTACAGGGTGCAAAAACAGCCCAAAGGCTATTACGTGCTGATGGAGTATGGTGCATCTGCCGAATCCATTTTGGAACTCACCCGCGGGCTGCGGTTGGATGAGGGCGTGATGAAATTCGTTACCACAAAGACAAATAATGAGTTTGATGCTGAGGCGCTTGCCAAGGCCCGGGACGAGTCGGCTCCGCCTGCTGAAACTGTTGAAGAGGCTTTAGATTCCACTCAGTCCACTGAGAAAAGAGAAGAGGAATGAGACAAATGCAAAATCCAAGAAATAATCGTACCGGGCGCCGGCGCATATATATACGCCGGAAGGTCTGTCGCTTTTGTGCCGACAAGTCCCTGGCTATAGACTATAAAGACCACAGAACCTTAAGGCATTTTATCACAGAAAGGGGAAAGATACTGCCCCGCCGTATTACCGGGACCTGTGCCAAGCATCAAAGACGCCTGACTACAGCCATCAAACAGGCCAGAATAATGGCCTTGTTGCCATTCACTTCTGGTCATATACTCAAGGCTTAGTGATCTATAACCGTTCAGGGTTCAGAGGTTCAGAGGTTCAAAATTCACGAATCAACGGCTTAGATTTTCGGCAACCCTGAACCCTGAACCTTCAAGCATGAAAGCCTGAAACTATAATATAAAGCAGTTGGCTTTTCCTCCAAACCTCTCAAGCAAGTGGACACTGGCTTCTGTCGTCCTTTTAGTGCCCCTTGTGGTTGAGGGGATCGCACCTCTGTTCCAGCTTGTAGCACCAGGAATTCTTGTTGTGTTGACCGAAGGGGTCAGTCTTGGCCTGGCAAACTCAATCATTTTTGGGAACTTGGCCTTAGGGATTTTGCTCTGCTGGCTGACCATGAAACCGGAGGCCTTGGTCTGGTTGATCCAGACTGCAGGGCTTGCCATAGTCCTTGTGGTCGCGAGAAAACAGGATTGGCCCGGGATCAAGACCCTTTTGGCAGGTTTTGCCTATCTTTGTGTAACATTCATAATTGTACTCAGTGCCGGATCAGGTCCTGATCTGCTTGACGGATATAATAAAGTTATCCAGGCAATATCAGAGGATATGGATCAGAGTTTGGCCCTCTATAAAGAGAAATCATCCGGCATATACCAGGTAGAATTAGAAAATTGGTTCCGGCAGTTTAAAGAAGTCATTATACGCTTTTTACCGGGGTTATTGGGTTCGGTCTTTCTGCTCATAAGCCTGAGTAATATATCAGTACCAAAAATATATCTTGCCAAAAGGCTCAAAAACGAGGCATTTGCGCCGGTGTTCACTCAGTGGAAACTACCTGAACCACTTATCTGGGTGATAATAACAGCAGGTGCATCGGCCTTTTTGGGAAAAGGTATACTTGAGGTCTGCGGAGAAAATGCCCTGCTGGTACTGAGCAGTATTTATTTCTTGCAGGGACTGGCGGTAGTTGCCTTTTATTTTGAAAGACTGAAAGTCCCTGCATTCATCCGCTGGATCACATATATATTGCTTTGCATCCAGTGGTATGGTCTAATATTTATTGTTATTATAGGAGTGTCTGATGTATGGTTTGATCTGAGAGCCAGAGCACCATCAGCCAGAGAGTCTTGAGAGCCATCAATTCCTAAATTATTGTAAACAAATATTTTCTCGAGGTTTCAGATAAATGGAAATCATTCTTAAAGAAACTATCCCTTCTCTCGGGAAGGCCGGAGACATGGTCAAGGTCGCAAATGGCTATGCCCGCAATTTCCTGCTGCCTAAAGGCAAGGCCATATTTGCCAACAAAAAGAATATGTCTCAGATTGAGCGTCAGCAGGCCTCTATCCTGGCCAAGGCTGCCAAGGAACGTGATGAGTTTGATGCCCTGGCCACTAAGCTTGGTGATCTGGAAATCAGCATACCGGTCCGGGTAGGTGAAATGGATCGGCTTTATGGCTCTGTTACCAATCTGGACATAGCCAACGCTATAGAATCACAGGGGTATTCAATTGATCGCAAGAAAATACAGATGGACGAGCCCATCAAGGCCCTTGGCGAATTCGAGGTCCCGGTAAAACTCAGCCCTGATGTCAAGGCCATAGTCAAAGTCCATGTGGTCCCAAAGGAATCTTTGTGATATTAAGCAATCGGCAAAGATGTCTATAGCATCTCTTAAG
Source organism: Deltaproteobacteria bacterium UBA3076 (assembly GCA_002367355.1). Lineage (GTDB taxonomy): Bacteria > Desulfobacterota > Dissulfuribacteria > Dissulfuribacterales > UBA3076 > UBA3076. The sequence goes on from DFBQ01000230.1 coordinate 2,727, forward strand.
ACTGTTATTAAACCCGCTGAATACCGCCTTCCGCCACAAAATATAGAAGCAGAGCAGTGTGTTCTCGGAGGTATTCTAATCGAGGACCAGGCCCTTCTGAAGGTTGTTGAGTTTCTGCACCCGGAGGACTTCTACAAAGAGGCCCATGGCATTATCTATGCTGCCATACTTGATCTTTTTAACAAAAATGAACCCCAAGACCTCGTGACTGTTCACAATGCCCTGAAATCCATGGGAAAACTTGAAGCAGTCGGGGGAGCAGCCTACCTCGCAGAGATCACGGAAACTATGCCGGTGGCCGCCAATATCGGTTACTACGGCAAAATCGTTTGGGACAAGGCCATCCTCCGCCGACTTATTCAAAAGGCATCAGACATATCTACCCTTTGTTACCAAGAAACAGGAGAGGTGGAGGAGGTCCTGGAATCTGCCGAGGTATCCATATTTGAAATCTCAGAGGTCAAAATCCGTCAGGCCTTCCACCCTCTTAAGAGCATACTTAGGGACAGCATCAAAAAGGTTGAGGATCTGTACGAGCGCAAGGAACTGATTACCGGTGTGTCTTCCGGCTTTGCAGAACTGGACAAGCTGACTGCAGGGTTTCAGCCATCCGACCTTATTATCATTGCAGGTCGTCCCAGCATGGGCAAGACGGCCTTTGCCCTGAATATCGCACAACACGCGGCCATTGCCAACGATATATGTGTTGCGATCTTCTCTTTGGAAATGTCCAAGGATCAACTGGGCCTCAGGATGCTGTGTTCAGAAGCCAGGGTAAACGCACAGAAGGTAAGGACGGGTTTCCTGAGTGAGCGGGACTGGCCAAAGCTGATAAATGCCGCAGGTTACCTCTCTGAGGCCCCTATCTTTATCGATGACACACCGGCCTTATCTGTCATGGAGATAAGAGCCAAGGCCAGGAGGCTTAAGAGCAAACACGGCCTTGGCCTTGTGTTGGTAGATTACATGCAACTCATGAGGGGCAAAGGACGCAACGAGAGCAGAGAGCAGGAAATTTCCGAGATATCAAGGTCACTTAAGGCAATGGCCAAGGAGCTGAATGTCCCTGTGGTAGCCCTGTCTCAGCTTAATCGAAAGGTAGAGGACAGGCCAAACAAAAGACCACAGATGGCAGACCTCAGGGAGTCAGGGGCAATAGAACAGGACGCTGATGTAATCGCCTTTATTTTCCGGGACGAAGTCTATAATCGGTCTGAAGACAACCCGAACAGAGGTATGGCTGAAATCATTGTGGCCAAGCAGAGAAACGGTCCCATTGGTATTGTAAAGCTGGCCTTTGTGGACCAATACGCTACCTTTGCCAACCTGTCTCGCGAATCAGAATATTGAGCCTCTATTACATGAGCTCTTGAAGGAAGGTGGCGCAACGCCATCAGAGGAGCTCATAACAAACCTCAGAGTCTATCTATGGGAGCTTTACTCCTGGAACCGGCGCATCAACCTCACCGGCCTCAAGACCATGGAGGAAATGGCCGTCAAGCACGTCGGTGATACCTTGACTCTGATTCGTTTTCTGCCGGAGGGTGTCCATCACGTACTGGATATAGGTACAGGCCCCGGTGTTCCAGGATTAATCCTCAAGCTGTTTCGTCCCGATCTTGAAATAGTGCTTATTGACGCCATTCGGAAGAAGGCCTCGTTTCTCAATACTGTGATCGCAATAATCGGCCTTACAGGTATCTGGGCAGAGCACTGCCGGGTGGGCCCTAAAGATATACCCAGGCATCTTCCCCCTGAAGGTTTTGATGTAATTGTCAGCCAGGCAGTGGGACCTCTGGATGAGCTTGCCCGCATGGCCCGGCCTTTACTGTCACCAAACGGTCTGGTAATAGCCATGAAGGGACCAAAGGTAGATGAAGAACTGGAAGGGAAAATGGGCTATCTGCAAAGGCATGGATGGAAGACCGGTATCATAAAAACTCAAACACCTGTTAGCAGTTTTCAACGAAATCTTGTCGTGTTACGAAGATACTGATCCATTTACAAAATGGCAGAACTACATCTGTGGCAACGGGACATCCTGATTCTTATCCTTCTTGGCTGGAGCAACTTTCTGCCCATATTAGGTAGGGTCGTCCTCAAGGAACGACTTTCCGCTCCTTTGGACCTGGGGTACAAGTGGATAGATAATCGTTATCTATTGGGCCCGCACAAGACCTGGAGGGGAATAGTTATTTCAGTCATTGGGACTGGTCTGGCCGGTCACTTTACGCCTTTCGGCCTTGTTCTCGGGCTTAAGCTCGCCATATGTTCCATGTCCGGCGATCTGATCTCAAGCTTTGCAAAACGACGCATGGGCTTGAAAAGTGGTAGAAAGGCCCTTTTGCTGGATCAAGGCCTTGAGTCATTCCTTCCCTTGTGGGTACTCAAGGACAGCCTTTTTATTTGCTGGAGTGAGATAATCCTGATAATCTTCTGCTTTACATTACTGGAGATCGGCCTCTCTCCACTTCTTTATATGCTTCATATCAGGAGAAGTCCCCACTGAATTTATGACTCTTTTAAAAACAGACCTCCACATACATACTTCTGAAGACCCTGAAGATCACATACTTTACAGCGCGACCGAACTTATAGACACGGCCCACAGGCTGGGATACTCGGTACTGGCCATAACCAACCACAACTGTGTTACCTATAGCGAATATCTCAGGGATTATGCCAGGGAAAGAGGAATAGTGCTGATACCGGGTATGGAGGCAACAATTCAAGGCCGGCATGTACTTCTCCATAACCTGGATTTTAAACAGGTAAAACGCGACAAAATCGCTAACCTGGAATACTTGAAGAGGCGTGACAACCTGATAGTTGCTCCTCACCCATACTTTCCCAGTCCTGTAGCACTCAGGGGCATGCTGAGACGACACGTCAATCTTTTTGACGCAGTGGAACATTGCCACTGTTATACTAAACGACTGGATTTTAACCGCCCTGCAATAAAATTTGCAAAAGAACACAATCTCCCAATGATTGGTACTTCTGACGCCCACCAAAGATGCCAGTTCCACACAACTTACTCGCTCATAGAAGCAGAACCTGATCCAGAGTCAGTTATCCAGGCCGTCAAGTCCGGCAAGGTCCGGATAGTCACTCGCCCCCTTCCCCTGTTTCTTCTGCTGAAGATCAACTTAAAGATGTTTTGGAGAAACAAGATTCTGAAAAGGTTGTAAGTTTTAGCTTCTATTTATTGAAAGCACCATGTCCATGTGATACTAAACGGATACAGGTTATGAAAATTCACGCTTATATCCAAAAAATCGTTTTACTCATACTGAGCCTTATGCTGATGCTTTCGGCAACAGGTCTGACGGCCTCAGTACCTGGAGGGGCTTTAGCCGAACAGATTAAAGAAGAAAAAACACCTTCTAAATTCGAGACCAGTCCGTCACCAGGAGCTGAGCCCTGGCGCATAGAGGCCCTTCAGCTAACTTATTTCCACTCTTCACATGTGATTCTGGGTGAAGGTGCGGTCCAGGTCTGGAGGGGTGATCTCAAGGTCTGTGCAGACCGGATCATGTATGACAGGCGTAATGCAAGGGTATGGGCAAACGGCAATGTGGTCATATACCTCGACATGGATGTGCTGAAGGGAACCGAAGGAGAACTGGATCTCAACACATCTACAGGCACAGTAGAGAATGCCGATCTCTTCTTGCAGAGAAACAACATACACCTTCTGGCCAAACAGATCTGGAAGACAGGTCCTGAAGAATATAGGGCAAAACATGCCACCATCAGCACCTGTCCCCTTCACAAGCAGGCGTGGAACTTTAAGTGTCGAGATCTTAAACTCACGATTGGTGGCATGGCCTTTGCCAAAAGCAGTTTTTTCAACATAAGGGACATTCCTGTAATCTACAGCCCGTGGGTTGTGTTGCCCATAAACAAATACAGAAAAACAGGGTTGCTGTTACCCTACTTCTCTACATCCAAAAGGAATGGGGCAGAACTCAACGTCCCCTTCTTCTGGGCCATTAATGACAGCATGGACGCGACTCTTTATCAGCATTCCATGAGTAAAAGGGGCTGGATGCAGGGAGTGGAGTTTCGCCATGTATTTTCCCCGGAAGACAAAGGCATCCTCCGATACAACTTCCTGGTAGACACCCTGGAAGACGACGACTTCAACAATGATGGGTACACAAGAGGTAATGAAAAACGCTGGTGGTTGAGGGCAAAGGCGGACCAGCAACTCCCCGGGGACTTTGAGGCAAAGGTGGACGTGGACCTGATCAGCGACAGGGATTACCTGTTGGAATTTGACCAGGGTCCAATGGGTTACGATGAAACAGACAATATTTTCCGGAAGACCTTTGGCCGCTCCCTGTCTGATGAAACGGATCCGATCCGTCTTTCAACTCTCCAGATAACCAGACTGACCCAGGACATGTTTTTTGGAGGCGAAGGCCGCTACAACGATAACCAACTGGGGGAACAAGATTACACTGTGCAAACATACCCCAGATTGATGCTCCACGGATTCAGAAAGCCTCTCCTTAATTCCCCTTTTTACTATGACTGGGCTACCTCGTATGTACACTACTGGAGGGAGGTAGGCATCAGAGAACAACGCCTGCATATAGAACCAGGTGTATCCTTACCTTTGAACCTATATAACCTGGCCGATTTAATTTTAAGCGGAACCGTCGAAGAGACCATGTATGAGGTCGGCGGCCGTGATCCTGAACAGCACCCCGATAGCCATTCCAACAGGCTGCTCTATAACCTGAACGCCGATCTGAGTATGACTTTTGGACGGACCTACTGCCTTTCATGCGAAAAGACTATGAGACACAGCATACGGCCTGGGCTGACTTACCAGTATCGTCCTTCTGAGAACCAGGACGACCTGCCTGACATCGACGCCCTGGATCGGCTTGAGCCTATGAATCGAATTACACTATCCCTGCTCTCGTTCCTTAGCAGCAAAACCACCCTTGGCAATAACAGATTTGCCTACACAGACGTTGTAAGGTTCTACTTGGAGCAGAGTTACGACACCGAGGAAAACAGTAGAGACCAGCCCGGTGAAGAGGACCCCGAACATTTTTCAGATATTTACGCCGAGTTGGATTTTAAACCCTTTCCCAATCTTTTCATGCGTTATGACACTATCTACAATGTCTATGGAAAAGGCTTTACTAAGTACAACTTCCTGGGACGCTTATCAAATTCTGCAGGAGATCGTCTGGACCTGGAATATAGGTACAACTGCCTTGCTCACATAAATGAAGTCAATCTGAAAATACATACTGCATTTTCACCTTCCTGGTATGGGATGTGCGAGTTAAAGAGGAATGTCGCCGAAGACTCAGAGTTCGAATCAGTCTTTGGTCTCCGGTATCAATCGACCTGTTGGGCACTTGAGGGCAGGTTTAAAAAGGACACGGACGAAACCAGCTTTACATTCCACCTTGAGCTTTTGGGTATTGGAGGATGGGGCTCTAAGAATTAAGAGTTATTGACTGAGCCAGGTGCGCTTTCAGTGCTGGTGAAACCTATGATCAGGCTTGACAGCCCCTGATGAGACTGCTATGAAAAAGCCATTGTTTTGCCCCGGATTAAACAAGGACATTTGGGAATTTGTTAATAATAATGTTTAGTTAGAAGGATTCTAATTATTTTATTGACGTTGGGTCGGATGAAAATTGCTTGAAATTATACCATTATAATATGCAATCAAGTTTTAGAAGATAAGGCTTTGGGGGAGGAATGGATTAATGTTTGGAAAAGCGATCAAAAGACTTTACAAGGTTTTGTGTCAGGAGGAATGGGACGCCACTGTCTGCGGGATTATTGTTGCCCTTTTGAGCATCATGTCCCTGGCCTGGGCTCGTCCCTGGGGTGCGGTCGGCGCTGTGAGAAACTGGGGAGAATGGATACTTTATTACATAGGCATGTGGGGAGATCAGCCGGCAAGTATTCTTATCCACAGCGGTTCTGTTATCGGTTTAGGGTTTGTGGCCGGCGCCTTTATTTCTGCCTGTCTTGGCGGAGACTTTGCCTTCAGGATTCCCCCAAGGCTGGAGCTGGCAAAGGCGGTGTTCGCAGGGATATTCATGGGTGTCGGTTCTGCCTTGGCCGGTGGATGTAACATAGGTGGCTTTTATAATTCGGTCGGAAATCTTTGTGCCAGCGGGTTTGCCATGATGATAGGAATTATCGTCGGAGCCGTAATCGGCATAAAGTACCTTTACTGGGAGATGGAACATATCACCTGGGGTTCGGGAGGGGCAAAGACCTTTCAGGTTCCTGGTGCCCTCCAGATTATACTGGCTTTAGTGATGCTGGGCGTCCTTATCTGGGGGACTAATGCTTACGCAACCAGCGACGATGACTCTCTGGTACGGCTTGCCGGGCTTTTGATTATCCCGGCAGGGCTGGGATACACAATGCAGCGCGGGCGCTGGTGCATGATTCAAGGCTTCAGGGAACCTCATATGACAGGTGATACCAAAATGGCCAAATCTGTAGCTCTGAGTGTAGTCATCCTGGCAGCCGGGGTTGCGATCATCAAATTTACCGGGATCCAGGCGATCGAACACTATGTCCGGGGCTTTTTCGGCTGGGGCGGCGTTGTAGGCGGAGTCATTTTCGGCTTTGGTGCTTTGCTCGCCGGAGGCTGCGGAACCGGGACCCTCTGGCGCGTTGGTGAAGGACAGATAAAGTTATGGGTTGTGATGCCCATCTTCGGCATTTCCAATGCCATTGTGAACGGGTGGTTTAAGGCACATGACTGGGAAGGAATGGAAGAATACATAGATGAGGGCATAACCAATGACGGCATCTTCGGCACCTTTGTATATATGCCGGAAACCTGGCTTGGTTACGGAGGCACTCTGGCCCTTATCTTTTTTGTGATGGCCCTCTGGTATATCATTGTGACCTGGAATGAGGAGTCGGAAAAACTGATCGTACCGATGTAACCGGACTAGAAATTTCGCCTTCTTGTTTATTAAGGAAATCTAAAAAGAAAGCCCGGCTGGTTTACGGCCCACCGGGCTTTCTTTTTTAATGTTGAATTTTGAATTTTTAATGTTGAATTAAGGTAAAGGTATATGTCTTTTAAATCTTCTTCCACAATTCAGCATTCAGCATTTAGCATTTAGCATTGTGTCTGAAGAGTACCAGGATGTCTCCCCCTGGTTTTTCCTGCAAAAGACGCACCTTTCCCAACCGGGCAAGCTCAAGTATTGCCAGAAACGTAACGACGATCATTTCCCGATCTTCTGAAGAAAATAACTCAAAGAAACGGATACTTCCTATCTGGTTAAGCTCTTCGGCAATAGATTCCATTCGTTCAGAAAGGCTGGCCTTGGCCCTGGTGATTTCAAGGACCCTGGGAAGAGAATTGTTTCCCAGCACCTTTTTGAAAGCAGAGATGAGGTCTGTGAGGCTTACGTCAAGGGTACCCTCAAATCCGGCAGACTCAGAGACTTCCACATTATTTCCTGATTCCTCACTCTCCAGCCCTCCTTCACGGATAAATATATCCCTGCCTAATATAGGTCTGCACCCAAGGGACGCGGCTGCTTCTCTCATCTGAACCAACTCCTGAAGGGGCCGGACTAACTCAAGTCTGGGGTCGTCTTCAGAATCCGCAGGATCAGGCCTTGGCAGCAGCATCCTGGATTTGATGTGCATCAAGGTAGCAGCCATCACCAGATATTCACCGGCCACCACCACGTCAAGGGCGGCCTGCATGAACTCCAGATACTCCAGGTACTGGGCAGTGACCACAGCTATGGGAATATCGGTGATTTCGAGCTTATTCTTTTGGATTAAATGAAGGAGCAGATCTAAAGGCCCTTCGAAGGCCTCCAGCTTTACTTGGCATTCCGGTTCCAAAGGGCACTCCAAACCTGCGCCATTGTGGACTGCGCAACCTTTCTGGCCCTGTTGGCCCCATCTGCCAATATGGCCCTGACTTTGCCGGGATCGGCCGCAAGGGCCTTTCTCCTCTGCCGGATCGGGTCCATTTGCAGGACAATGGCCTCGGCAAGTTCTTTCTTGCATGCCGCACAGCCCCGCTTAGCTGCCTTGCATTCAGACACAATGACCTCAAGCTGTTCTGCCGGCAGATAAAGCCGGTGGAGCTTGAAGGCTATACAGCGATTTTCAGGATCACCGGGGTCACCCATCCTTGGTCGCTCCACATCAGTTATCATCGTGGATATTTTTTTTCTTACTACGTCTGGAGGATCCGACAAAAATATGGAATTTCCATAACTCTTGCTCATTTTTCTGCCGTCCAGCCCTGGGAGTTTGGGGACCTCTGCCAGCAGGGCATCAGGTACTGGGAAAATATCTTTATACAGATAATTGAACCTGCGTGTGATTTCCCGGGTCAGTTCAATATGGGGCAGTTGATCCACGCCCACAGGCACCTTGTGACCCTTGTACAGCAGTATGTCAGCAGCCTGGAGGACCGGATAGCCCAGGAAACCAAATGTTGCGAGTTCTTTTTCCTTGAGATGCTGTTGCTGTTCCTTGTACGTAGGGTTGCGCTCCAGCCATGAAACAGGCGTGATCATGGAAAGCACAAGATGAAGCTCTGCGTGCTCCTTTACTTCTGACTGGACAAACAGGGTAACCCTGTCCGGGTCTATGCCCACAGCCAGCCAGTCAAGAACCATCTCATTCATGTTTCCCGGTATTTCCTGAGGGCGTTCGTAATTGGTAGTCAAGGCGTGCCAGTCAGCCACAAGAAAGAAGCACTCATATGTCTCTTGAAGACGTTTCCAGTTCTCAAGCACACCGTGCAGGTGCCCCAGGTGCAACTTGCCGGAAGGCCTCATGCCACTGAGTATTCGTTGTTTTGCCTGTTCACTCATAATGGCTCACATCAAAGTACAGTTCCTAATAGGAGTTTGTTCAGATAGAGGATCAGCGGGACGATAACGCGGCCGGTTACTCCTGTAAAGACAAGCACCAAAATCAGCAAAAAACCATAGCGCTCAAACCTCTCGAAAGAGCTTGCCAGGTCAGGGGGAAGTATACCCATAAGGACCTTACTACCGTCAAGAGGCGGGATGGGAAGGAGATTGAACACTGCAAGCCCTACATTAATCTGCACACTCACATATGCCATGTATAGAGCCGGACGCATGAAAAAACCCGACGTCTCCCAAAACGACCCCAATACCTGTCTCAACAAGACAGCACTCAATATTGCCAAGAGGATATTGGCCCCGGGACCTGCCAGTGAAACCCAGATCATGTCATTCCTGGGATTCTTAAAATAACCGGGGTTGATCGGTACAGGCTTTGCCCAACCTATGGTCTGAGTGAGAAAAAATACCATTGTACCAATGGGATCAAGATGGCGAATAGGGTTAAGGGTGAGGCGTCCCATAAGCTTTGCAGTGGGATCACCGAGGCGATAAGCCACCCACCCGTGGGCCATCTCATGCACGGTAACAGCAAGAAGTATGGGTGGCGTGAGTATTGCGAATCTCTGAATTATAGCAGCAAAATCCATAATTTTTCTAATATACCACAATACTGTCCAAAGCTCATCCATGATTCCGCTGAAAATACCCTTATAATGGTAGAAGTCAGTGGATCACAAATGATAGTAACTTCTCAATAAGTCTGGATAACAGTCAATGGATTCCCGCCTTCGCGGGAATGACGTTTGGATGTAACCGCCCGTCATTCCCGCGAAGGCGGGAATCCAGTAAATAGTCGCAAAAAGTAATCTACCCCAACTTATTGAGAAGTTACGTTTTTTGCCCTTTAAATTCTGCAGAGATTCTGCTACACGGATTATTCGAACAGTAAAATCTATCAAACGATCTTCGAGATCAAATGTTTTACTTTCCTTCGACATTCCGCGGTTCCTTGTTCGATATTCGACATTCGTTGTTCCAAATATCTCAAAAATCATTCCCAAGATCCATGAATTATTCAGAAACCACACCCGAAAGCCGCAACTTAAGTTAGCGCTTATGGAATAGTGCCCCTCACTGCCCGGCAAGGGCTGAACGGACTGCATCCAGGTCCTCCGGTGTGTCCACTTCCAGCGGGGCCTCTTCCACCCTCACTACTCCTATCGAATAGCCATTTTCAAGGACCCTGAGCTGTTCCAGTCGTTCTATCTGTTCCAGTCTTCCAGAAGGGAGAGTAACAAAGGTCTGAAGGAAATTCTGCCTATAGGCGTATAGGCCCAGGTGCCTGAGATAGTCATGGCCTGATCCTTTGGGCAGGTCTCCCACTGTATCAGCGTCTCTGTAGTATGGAATCATGGCCCTGGAGAAGTAGAGGGCCTTCCGGTTATTGTCCACTACCACCTTAACCCGGTTGGGATTCAGGGCCTCCCGGGCCTCAAGAGGACATGCAGGAGTTGTCATTGCAACTTCAGGCACATCAAGGAGCATTTTTATAATTTCAACTACTGGTCGCGAATCAAGCAGGGGCTGGTCTCCCTGGATATTAACCACGACATCATTGTCTGAAAGTTCAAGAAGCCTTGCCACCTCTGCAATCCGGTCCGTCCCGGAAGGATGGCCGGGGTCTGTCATAAAAACCGTTCCACCGGCTGTTTCCACGCACTCTGCAATTCTCGAATCATCAGTTGCCACTACTACCTGGTCAATGCCGGGGACCTCCAGTGCCCTCTGGTACACATGGAGAATCATGGGGCTGCCCTGAATCTTTGCAAGGGGTTTCCCCGGAAATCTGGATGAGCCAAAACGTGCCGGGATTATGGCAAACACTTTGATTTGGTGATTTGGTGATCGGGTGATTGGGTGATTGGGAAGATTCATGTGATTTACCTGACACGGACAAGCCGGAATGTTGTTTTATTTCGCGTTTTCAATCTTTCGTGTTTTCGTGATTATGTTTCACAATTTTCTGCCGGAAAAAACACAAAATTACGAAAATAAGTAATTTCTGGCATCCTTCATTTTGTAGT
>DFBQ01000188.1 GCA_002367355.1 Deltaproteobacteria bacterium UBA3076
CGGTGACAAGTTCTTTCTTTAAACATCTCTTGGTTCGTCTACTAAATCTTATTTTCATACCCTCAGACCCCCTTATCACAATTGGACATTATTGTCTGAGGATATATCTCATATATTCAATTGATTGTCTATAGGCCAGATCACTCTTTTTGAAATTATTTTTGTGAAAATCTATAGAACAGGTTGGCTACCGTCGTTTGACCACCAGAGATGAGGATGCTGTTGGGGCTGATTTCCTTGTAGATGTGACTCTTGCCGGTTCCCCGTGGACCTAGCTCGCAGACGTTATAGTTATTTTCAACCAAGGGGATCATCCGTGCCAGTAGATGCCACTTCACCCGTTTGTCGAAATGGGTCGGCTCAATGCCAGTGGAGCGTAACAGGACATCAAGCCATTGGTCTTCGGTAAAGTGCCTCCGACCTTCAAAGAGTTCCTCCATGTCCATATTGGGCATCTGGATCGGCTTCAACTCCCGAGCGATAAACGGCGATCCTTTCTGGCCCTCCTCATAGAAATACTCCATGTTAATGATGGACCAGATGCCTCCGGCCAGCAGCTTCTCGTATTGACGCACCGTCCCGGTGCTTATTTCGATACCTTTCGTGCCGAGGTTGGAAAGCAAGGCCTCGTAAACATCACGCTTTTCATTGAGCTTGACCGTGACCTTGTCGATGATCTTCAGGCTGCCTCGCTCCCGAATGATCGACTTAACCTTTTCGGCCTCATCGGGCCGCACATAGTTCTCGGCCAAGATCCGCTTCACGGTCGTCAACCCGTCTTGGATGATCTCTTCATTGTCCGAAGCGCAGTGTTGCCCAAGGAGGTATTCCAGCACGTACACCGGTACGTTTGCCCCTTCTTTCACCAGCTTGGTAAGGTCTTTGCGAACGACTCGGCCTGCAAAGTGCTGGTTAAGAAGATCATCCAAGCTTCCATCCAAACCAACTTGTTTTGTTTCAGAAATCATCGGTAAAAGCCCTATCAATTGTCACGTTCACGCTCTCTTGCTCGATGCCTGTTTCAGCATCTCGCAACACAAGCCGGTATTTCGTCTTTTTATCGTACTGTCGGTTCTGGAGAGTCAGGGTGACTGACTTCTTCCTCTCCTCGATATTGTCCGAGGTACTCTCGAACGTCACCGATTCGATGTCGGTGACCGGCTCGCTTCCCTCGCACACCGCTACTTTCAGGGTGATCGGTTTAACCCGGTCACTGACCGGTTCCATCTGGATTATTTCAAAGCGGTGCCGCGAGGTGGTGATTTTGTGGCTGGCTCCAAGTACATGGACCGTAACCGGTTTCGTCCTGGTATCCCCAACAGATTTCCCCTTGATATGCCGCACTGTCACGACCGGCACGACAATCTCCTGAAGCATTGCCCCACCATGGACATATCGGGCACCGCCCGTGAAATGAAAACGGTTTGCCGCCTTAGGTATCCAGAACTCCACGTCACCTTCCGCACCGGCCGTCATAGCAGTTGAACCGTGCCATACGCTGCCATGATCCCCCAAATCATGCCCGATCAAATACCGTTTCTTCGCCTTGACAGTTCCGGCAGGCTTGTCAGGCAGGCTACTCTTATCAGGCTCACCAGGAGCCGACTCAGTGAAGAGAAAACCGTGATCTGCCGTGATTACAACATGGTGACCGTTGAGGTTATTGATGACGTAAGCCACAACAGAAGCCAATTCCCTGATCGTCTGTCTCACGGCCTCAAAAGTGCGTCCTTCAGTGGATGCCTGATCTCCTGTAGCGTCAATGACATTGTGGTAGATGTAGACGAGCCGTTTGTCTTTTATGAATTCTCGGCCCTCGTTTTTTTTCATCTCCAACAGGTCACTGGCCTTTACAGCCAGCCCATCCACTGAGGCGAGAATCTTGTCCCGCTGCTCCAGTGATGCAGTGGGTTGCCCGTCCACCAGTACGTCACCATTAGGCTTGTACTCCAACTTCTTGTGCGGTAGCAGGCAGGCCATACCGAGGGCTGTGTATGACGGCAGGACACCAAGCTGCGAGCTAATTTCGGCCTCAAACCGGTATTTGCCGTTGAGTTCACGGGTGAGTTCCTCGGCAGCCTCATGGCGAAGGGCATCACTAATAATGACAAAGCTCCGACGCCGCTCGGCCTTTCTCAGTCGAGGAGCCACATGATCTTCGAAGAAATCCTGTTGACTGAGGACCTCCTTGATTTTCCAGGCCGACAAAAGCGCCGTACTGCCCTTTGGATCAATGAATTTACCCCATTGAAGCGCAATATTGTGAATGTACCAGTTCACATAACAGGCTTCGATTTCGGCCCGAAGTTTCTTGAGCACATCCCATATTTTGGCTTCGGCTATATCGGCCTGTTCGCAAAAGTGCCGGTACAATTGGTCAAAACGGAACAGCTCCTGCTCATAGGCTTTGTATATCGCTTCTGCGCTGTCGTAGTCAAAGCTTTGGCGGTACTCGTTCCTCAAAGCGAAAAATTCTGCTGCCGCTACAAGGGCCTCATAGACGGCGTGTAAAGCAGCCCGAGGGATATCAGCAGAGCCAACTACATTGAGCGAGGCCCAATGACCGGCCTGCCGATGTAAGGCTACTGCCCGGATTCCATCAACGTCGATAGCATCAGCACCAGAGATAACCCGATCCCGGAGGCCTTGCGCAACCCGCTTCTCCACCGCCTGGAAGGTCATTACGTCCATAAGTTCATCGATTTCAAATGCATAGAACTGATCTTCGACCTTGAGGATGCCAGCCACTACATCGGACAGCAGGTCATAGCTGCTTCCCCTGCTACTGCTGTCGCGCCACTGGGCCAGACACACAACCGCGTTGGATTTGCCCGGTTGGGGCAACACCAAATGGGCAAGTGAATCCGGCACGTTTCCTTTGAGGTGATGGGCAAAATCGGTAACCAGCAAGCGAATGAGGAAGTTCCTTAGGCTCGGGTTCTCTTCGCTGTAGCCGAACAGTGACTTGGCCATCGCCCAGAATGACTCGTCCAGGTCGAACTTCGCGACCTGTAACCATACGTCTGGCGGATTTTCCAGGTCAATATCCTCCCCGTTTTCAGTGCCGGTGAATTCATGGAAAAGCGTGCGTACGATATTGAACCACTCGGGTTGGTCCGCCTTGACTATGACAGCGATCATCTTTCGGTCCAGATCAACATCGGTGTCATTGGGCATAACCAATGATTGAAGCCTCTGAAGTCGATGTTTATTGTCAAAGAATTTGCGGCGTAAGGCCAAGTGCTCTCGGAGGTGCTGGTTGGCCAACCCTAGTTGATCCAGTATGATAGAGGCCCGGTCAGCCCGGAAGCTATGGCTGTAGAGCCGAATATCGAGCAGCCAGTCAGCTTCGTAGTCCGGTTCTTCTGTGGGCGCATAGACGAGATACCGTCCCACGGGGTCGTCTCGCTCGATGCGGATCTTTGCTTCAAATGCCCCTACCCGATCCAGTCGAAGGATTTGGACACCTTCGGGGAGATTGAGTAAGGATAGCGTGATAAAGAACTCCCTTTCCGGGTCATTCCAAAACACGATCCGATGCCCTTCTTCATCAAACAGTCGGGCCAGAGCGTTTTCGATTTGTATGTTTTCCATGATGCAACCACGAATTACACGAATGGCACGAATAACACAAAGAATGGTCAGGGTCTGGGTTCTTGCTGCTCCATTGCTGCCGTTGCTATCTCAAAGTGATCGTACGGGATTTCTTTGATATGGCCTTGTTCCCAGACGACAACCGGAGTACCGGTTTGTCTGGCGCGTTGGATTATCTTCTTCGCTGCTTGTCGGAAAGCCGCATCAGCTTTAGATGACAACGGCATGTCTTGTACCTTTTTTTCGTTCATGGAATTATGCCTCCGCACCTCGTTTGATTTTTTTGAAGAGATCAGAATTGAACAGTTGAAATTCGCCCCCTTCTTCTTGAGCGACAATGGCCGGCGGGAGCCGTGACGCATCATAGAGCCACCAAGCATCCACCTGTGACCGATAGAGTTGAAACAGATTTCGAATGCCTGATTCGAATCGTCTGCGTATGACGGGCTCGGGGACATTGTGCCCGCCTTGCCGGACTCGGTTTTTCACACGGGCCACCGCCAGGTCCGTACTCGGAAGCCAGAGGAAGAACAGCAAGATCCGATACCCGTCGTTCTTCATCTCGTTCAGTAGGCGGACGTAGCTCCGTCCAGACAGAGTTGTTTCAAAACCAAAGTCCTGTTTTGCTCCGGTCAGTTCCTTGATTCGAGTCAGAAGCAACCGCCCCGCTTTCAGGTTTTGCGTCTCCGGGGCAAAGGGCGACAATCCGGCAGCGATCAGATCTGCGTTCAAGAACTCGCGGCAATTCACGAAGTCGGGCAAGAATTCAGCGGAAAAAGTGGTTTTCCCGGCGCCGTTTGGCCCGGCAATCACGTAAACCGTGGGTGATTGAACATCGCTAATGCTCATGCTTCATTCCATTCAAGGTTTTCTCATTTGCCTCATTCGTAAGATTAGTGTCATTCGTGGTTCATTCTGCCTTCTTCCCGGTTACGGCTTTTACCTCAGCCAAAAGATCTCCAAATTTGCCATAGTTGACCTTCACGCCGTCGTCCAGGTCGAAGCTGATCCGCTTGTCAGCGTAATGGCGAAGTTTTTCGTCGAAGGTTTGGAGTTCCGTTTGTTGCTTGACCAGTTTGTCTTGCTCCCTCTCCAATTTCTTCCGATGAGAGGTCGAGGTGGCAGCGGTGAAGTCGTCTTTGAGTTGATTGATTCGAGCGGACATCTTACTTTGGAGCGGGATGACATATTCAGTGCGCATCCTGGAAAGGGTACCTGCGTTATAGCGGTGGAGATAGACGAGGCACTGGAAGGCCCTCTGTTTGCCGCTCGAGAAAAGCCAGTAGATGGGTCGCTTCTTGTACATTTTCATGTGGTGCTTGTAAAATCCGGTAGTCAGGTAGCGACGAATCGTATCCCGGGAGGATTCCTCCCGCTTTGGGCCAAGGCTGTCTGCAACGAACTTGACGTTCTCTTCTAGATGTTCTTTGGGCCACGCTACGCCGATGAACTCGATCACTCGATTGGCTGCGTCGTCTTCGAACCAGTCGGTGTCGGTAATGGGAATGATGCCGTCCTGGTCAGCGGGGAAGGTCTCGTATTGGTTGGGACCGAAGCCCTGGTTACCGCTATGAGCATAGATCAGTCCGGGCTTGTCGAGACTATAACGACCCATCATACAGCCGACGGTATAGGAGATAAACTCCTTTATGGTGTCGGCCATCAGCAGTGCCTCCACTGCTTTCTCGCTCCCGTCGCCGCCGTAACGGTAGTATGGGTTGCAGGTCAGGGTGATTTCGTTCAACGGCACCTCCGGCGTCAGGTCATCCTGCAATCCGTAGCCTTCGATAATGGTGCGGTTGTTTTCTTCCTCCAAACGCTTCATATCCAGCGTCTTCTCCCGCCAATGGGCACGCACCTTGGCATAGGTCGCTTGCAGCCTGGGCTCTCGGTAGTCTGAGCGCATAAGAGGGAGGCTAGTGAAGTCCCAAGAGGTTTCAAAGGAGTCCCAGTCTTGTTTTGCATGTTCCAGCAAAGTGTCCGCAGAAGTGCCTGGAATATCTTGAAGTGGACAGACCGGAATCCTAGATATATCTCCGGCCACATAATTTAAAGTTGGCGTTAGTGCTTTTAGTAAGGTAGCCGATATTTTTGAATTCAATAGCAGAAGTAGAGAATTTATTCTGCCTTCAGGAAAAATACATGAACCGCCAGAACTGAACAAAAAACCATTAGGAGTATATCTAAAGCTTGCTGGCCCAGAGGTTATCGAGCCCCAAGTTATGTTTTCGCTAAAATAGTGCTCTTCACTTCTAATTTCTTTTGTATAACTTCCACCATTGTATTTATCGACAATGAAATTTTTCAGCTCTTGACCATCATTAGCCCAATTTATAACACTCTCGTTAAAACCATACCATTTACGATAGCCGCCTCCTTTGTTTATCGGAAACCATTTGCGCTTCGATAACTTGCTTTCCGCACGATTTTCAGTTCCAAATTGAATATTGGACCAAGACATCTCATACCAATTTCTGATAAACCTTGCATCATGAAGCGTCACAAGGCCTTTTCTTACTGCCGCGATTTCTCCAACATTATTGAACTTATCGAATGCCTGTGTAAACGCTGGACTAATCCAATACGCAATCGGGCTGCCGGGAATTTTCTTGAAGTCGTCGGAGGAGGCGCAATAGAACCAGCCGCAACTGGGGTTCTTGATGGCTTCCAGTGTTTTCGGTCCCTGATTTTCAGCTCCCCGGAAATCAGACAGACGTACATAGCCCCCTCTGAAGCTTGGATGATGTGCATTCTCCACGGTAAAAGTACAGATCGGCACTGTAGCCCCAGCAAAACCGGAATATTCAAGCTGCACAAGTGATGTCAACGTCTTTTGGTCTATCAGATAACTACGCAGTTTTTCATAGGACGAGATGAACATCCAAACGAAGGGCGACATGAAACCAAGTTGCCCTTTGGGCAGTGCAACTTCCGTATTGCGGACAATGAATGCTGAAAAGAGGTCCGACTTAACATCGGCGTAATTGTCCTTCAGAAATCCTTTCAGCAGCCCATTCAGCCCCTTTCCACCCATATACGGCGGATTAGTGACAACCGCATCATACTTACGCCCTAGAATCCGAGCCTGCTCAACAAGCGGCTTGAACAACCTCGCTGCTGCCTGTCCAAACATGTCGCCGTAAGCCATCACATCCTCAACCCGTTCTACTATTGTAGACAGCTTCTCAGCCATTTCCTCCGGCACACGGATCAATGAGCCGAACGTCTTGCCATGCTCGAAAAGGTCGATGAGCTGCGCCACATCGGCCAGGGCAATGTCGCCTTTGACCGACAGGTTTTTTCGGCTGAATAGCGGGGCTCGTTCTTCTTCCATCTCCTCAAAGAGGAATTCACGCGGTGGGAGTTCCACCTTGAGGATGGGTTCGTTGAGGGCCTCAGTCATTTTCCCAGCATCTAGTCCTTTACTTTCCTGGATGGCGAGAACATGTGGCTGTGTTCCGTTTTCAAAAATGTGGCGGTCGTCGGCACGGGCCTTCATCATCAAGGCAAACGCCGCAAGCTGTGCGGATCGGTCGTCAATCTCTAATCCGTAGAGGTTCTTCTCCAGAATCAGTCGAGGAATGTCCTTTCTCCTGTAGCCCCGCTCCTGGTAGATTGCTTTCAAGAGGTCATAAGCTTCTACAAGGATGTGACCGGACCCACAGGCCGGATCGAGCAGCGTCAGTTCTTCGGGATTCAGATTATCAGGTGTTATCGCCTTAAGCTGCTCCTGTACCTCAGGCGTATGCTCAGCGGGTTCGATGTAAAACTCCATCTGTTGCTTGAGCGACGAGTTGTGGTAGGTTGCCATCCACTGCCGGCCCAGGGTGTTCTGAACCATGTACTTCACGATCCAGTTGGGCGTGAAAAGCTGTGTAGCGGCCGGGATATCCTCACTCTTGACGACCTTGCCGATAACCTGATTCTTCTTTTCCGAGATGTAGAACTGGTACAGCCAGCCGATTATTTCAACCTCTTGCCACTCCTCCTCTGGGATCTCGTTCACAAGCTTGCGGATCAGCGAATCAGAGTGAAGAAGGTTTTCGGGCAAGAGCAGTTCCGTTGCGTCGTTAATCCACTCGAAAAGAAACGGCATCGCCTTATGCAGGGCGTTGCATTGGGCAATCAGGAGCATGCGATAGAGTTCTTCGTCCTTGCTCCCGGCCAGCTTCAGCTCTACGGCTTTTTCCCGGTCAACACCCGGCAGGTCCACATGTTCGGCGTACTTCAAAATATCAGGGATACCATTCGTGTTGTTCGTGTGATTCGTGGTTGAAAGGACCCGATACCCATGATCCAGGTACCCATGCAGTTCCATGTACCGGATGGCCACAAACCGGTTGAACCAGGTATAGGCCATGGCCTCCATGACCTGATCGAAACTATCCCGGCTGATCTGTTCTTCTAACCGCTTCCGCTTTTTTGCCACGGATCGAGGAAAAGGTTTCCCGGCGACAAGAGCCACATCCCCCCGCTCGGTGATGGACTCTGTATGCTCCTTGCTCAATCCATAAAAAGCCGCACGGTCCGTAACAGCCTTGATGAAATCACGTCGTGCCTGTGGAGCGTATCTTTTCAGTTTATTGCGGTTCATAATTCTCCACGAATAACTCGGGTATCACGGATGATCTTCGTTCAGGAGATTATGTTCTCAAAAATTTATAGAGACCGTGAATAACCAAACATTGTAACGGGGGTATGCACCGGTGGTCATGATGCTTCGGCCCTCGCTTTCCCATTGAACTCATCCTGGAACTTTCGGACTGTTTGGATAAGGTCGTCAAATGCTGGTGGCTCACCGAAAAACATCTCGTCTTTCATGGCGGTGTAATCCGATTTCCAATAAGCAATTTGGTCATCAGGCGGAACAAGCCTCAGGCGCCCTGGACACAAGGTGTCATAATCTACCCAGGTGTACCGGAAATAGACCTGGCGATGTGCGGCTATCTGCTTAAAGAGTTCGAGATCGCCGGACGCTTTCTGGCCGATGTCTGCATCAATAAGACGGTACAGATCATAATAATGTCTGGCCATTCTCGCTTGTCGTTTTTTCTCCGGCGGTCGAAAGGTCTCTTCATGAAGCAGCATGGCTTTTTCCCAGAAAGTACGTTCGGGAGATACCACTCTGACGGAGAAATGGGTCTGTGTAAATAGATCTGGGAAGACATCTCCGAGATATGGATGAATATCGATATCCAGAGTTGGTTCCGTATCAGAACGGGCACCCAGCTCAATCTTGACCACTTGACGAAGATAGGTCATCTGGTCGCTAAAAGTTGTTGGATAGGCCAAAAGAAGTGTCTGCCTATCCGGATCATCGGGGTCCAGATCGAGTTGCCATGATAGCGCCGCGGGCATTTCTTTAGATATTGCCTCCTCAAGTAGGGCCAACAGGGTCCCGTTTACACAGTTTTGAGTGGCCTCTTTCAGGGCGTCCAGGCGTTTGCGCGTCTGTTTCTTACTGGGAGCACGGTCGGGCGCCTTGTCGCCGCCGAAGCCTAGAGCATCACGATTGATTACGATATCGATATCCTCAGAGAACCTTTCTATCAGAGCCCATCCTTTTGAGAGCGAGGTCCCGCCCTTGAAAGTGAGCTGGGAACCCCATTCAGGCAGATTGAACAACTTTTTCAGCGTCCAACAGACCCAAAAATCCTTCTCAATAGTTGCCGGCGGCAGGCCAAGTGTGTCTTGCGCCTGTTCGCAGACTGTTCGCCTTTGCTTTTCAGAAAATGACAAGAACACGTTCATGTTGATTGTGTTTCCTTTTTCTTGCCCAGTCGCCTCATAATGTCCGCGATCCAGGCTGGTGCAAAACGGACATCCTTAAGCAACCGCTTTCTGTCATCAGCATGCAATCGGCGGTCAAGCCGAGCAATAACCTCGTCATCCACATGCTGCCGGCCCAAATGTCTCAAGGCCTGGATGACCAGTCCGCTGATTCTGTCGGCTGTTGCCATGTTGCGTGGCGTGGTTTGCTTCAGGATGATCTGTTTTTTTCCGATTCGTACGGTGCGGGAACGGCCATCCGTAAGATACACGATCTTCATGGGAATCTGTGTGGAAAGCCCGAGGAGATTAGCCGCATAGGCTCCTGACGGCTGCAAACGAATAGCATCGCGCCCTGCCAGAGTCCTTGCTACGGCATCAGGAGATGGGGTCAGCATCCCGAGGCTGGGATCTGTGCGGGGATAATCGTATAACCCCCGGGTGAGTTGACGAATGAGGCCCGATTGACGATATCTTTTTAAAGCAGAAGCCACCGCATCAAGGCTGCCCAGGTCGGAAAAGTGAGCCGGAGTGAAGACCCAACCCTTACTGTGGCCATAAATACGATTTATTATTTTATTATCAACACTTTGCGTGTGTTTTCCCACAATATTTTTGCCCTAAATTTATATACATATTTATGTCAAAAGTTACACCATTTTCACCTTAGCATATGGTTTCCACATCCTGATCCCATATGGGTCACTGTGCGCTTTCCACGCACGATTGTAATTTACCCTGACTTTGTTCACAGCGAAAATTCTATCACTTTTTGAGCACGAATAACACGGATACCACGAATGGAAAAGGCACTTCTATCTTATCTGGATGCGTTGTCCTGTCTTAATAGCCTCTTCCAGTCTTTTCCGAAGTTCATTCAAGAAGCTCTCAATGTCCTCTGTGGTCTCCAGG
Organism: Deltaproteobacteria bacterium UBA3076; assembly: GCA_002367355.1. Taxonomy (GTDB): domain Bacteria; phylum Desulfobacterota; class Dissulfuribacteria; order Dissulfuribacterales; family UBA3076; genus UBA3076. The sequence goes on from DFBQ01000188.1 coordinate 10,276, forward strand.
TACGTCTTCGTGATCATTTTTGCCGGTTCCAGGATGCAGCGGGGCTTCACGGTCGGTTTGGGTTGTGGTATCGGTGGCTCATTTACGGTCTCAGGTTTTACGGGAGGCCGATTGACAAACGCCTCGATCTTTTCCATGGCTGCATCAAAGGCCCAAAGAGCTTCCTGTCCGGCCTGGACTAGGTGTGCGATGCTTTCCTGCTGTTGAACCCGCTGATAAAGCTGCTCGAAGGGCGTGAGGCAGGCAGCGCGGAGAGTACTGTCGCAGGAAGCAGCCTCCAATTCTTTGTTGATCTCCGAAATATGGCCCTTGATTTTATCGGTAACCTCTGCGCGGCACTTGTTAATCAAGCCCGAGTTTACGTCGTTGACGGTCTTGATCAATCCCTCAGCCTCGTAGATCAAAGAGTACGGAGCGGGTGCAGTGAGGATTTCGTTCATCCGGTGCAGGGAGGATGCGGCTGATTCATTTCTCTCCAGTTCCATGCGGTTCAATTGGAATTTCTGGTAAGCTGAACGTAGCCTCTCCCAGGCGGGCTTCTGGTGTTCGTAGAACTGTTCAAGGTTGTGGAAATCGTCCGAGAGATCCAGCAGATCGTCCTTGCGCTGATTGAACAGTTCGATGAATTTGTAGCTTTCGTCGGAGGCGAGGAGCGGCCTGATCACGCTCAGTGCTTCAGATATCTCTTCCTTGCCCGGATAGTCACCCATATCGGCCAATGGTTTGAAACTGTTAAGAGCCGTTTCCCATGCTCTCAGCCTCTCCTGCAAAAAGGCACACAGGGCATCCTCGTTGTCCGGCCCCATTTTGGAGAACACGTCCTGGCCCAACTGTCGGGCGTTTTGGAGGGCTTTGGGATCGGAGGTTTTGCGTTTGTGGATTGTGATCTTACGCCACTTGGCAGGCGCCTTAATGTTTTCATAGACCTTGTCGAGTGGAAGCGTATCGCCTTCCAGCTTCAAGCTGATTTCACCAACCACTAGCAATCTGGCAATCAGCAGAGCCACTTCCATATCGGGCCACCCGTAAGGCCGCATGGCGTATCGTTTCTCGATCATATCGTGAATCACGATTGCGTGATGCTTTAAGTCGCAGAGTTCTATGTAGTTGCGCAGGTCCTCGATGGCCTGCGGATTGCTCTCTTCCAGATTCAGGGCGAGTGTCTGCTGTGCGACATCGTTGCTGCGGAGAACGGCCTGGATTTCCTTGAGCGGCTCAGAATGGAGATGCTTTAGATAGCCCATTTTAGAAAAGGTATTGGTGATCAGATACTCCAACGCCTCGTCCAGGCAGACAGCGGCAGTTGATGCCTTAGTCGTGAATTGCTGCCCCGCCACAAAGTAGGAAGCCTCAGTGAGAATGTCTCCCAGCAACGCGGTCAAGTGTTCTCGACGCTCCCGGTTGTCCTCAGCATTGTCCCGCAGGATGCGCTTGGTCGAGTCGGGAAGGCCGCTATCGCTCTTCGTCCTTAAGTATTTATCCGTTTGGGCATAAGCGCAGAGTTCTCGGCTCATTTTTTCATTGTCCCCCAGGCGTACAATGATTTGTCCGCCTTCGTTGGTGCTTTCGAGTACGCATTTGGGATCGTTATAGATCGAATATTCGTCAGCCAGTGGCGAGACCACTGAGACGATCAACCCTCCTTCCACACGACCTCCGACCGGGTGCATGTCGCAGATTCGGGCAAAGCTGAAGTCCATCTTGTTTTTGGAGTATCGATGTTTTCTCTGGCCTTTGAGCACATCCTCGAAGATGAGTTCACCCAAAAGCTTGGCCTCTTCGGCACTGCCCAGATCAATGCCCTTGATCTCCCGGCTGACATCTCGCTCCTCGTTAGTAAGGAAGAAGTAGTTATCGCCATTGCGGTTGATCAAGGTTTCACTTTCCAAACGCTGGAGGCTTTCTTCGATCTGACGGCGTAACGCTAACCGGTCGGCATCGATTTCGTTGATGGAAAGGGTGACCAGATTGTCCACGTTGCCCTTGATCTCATCGACGTACCTGATGAGAAAGAGCATTTGCAGCAGCTTGACATCAAATTGCTCTAAACTCGGGTTGTCCCCAGCCTGCTCGATAGTCGGCTTCACGGATGTGTCAAGGAAGCTCTCTATGGAAGGATAGAACTCATAAAGTGGCACAAGTAGACCGACGTCCTTCAAGGCCACACTTTGCGCCGCCGACTGAAAGGCATCCAGCATAGAGCGCTCGCCCCTGGCCAAATGTAGGCCCGTGGCACCAACACGGCGTATGACCTCGAATATCTTCTGCAAGAGGCAGAACTGATATGGGGCGAAGGGGTAGTTCCGGACAAAATCCTCGGCATCGGCATAGGGCTTGAGGGTCATGCGGCAATTCCGGAAGGTGAGTTGATGGCGAAGGATGTCCTCTTTCTCAGCGAATCTATCTTTCAGATCGTCTACAACCGCTTCCTCCTTTTCCAGCAAACGCTTCTGGATCACCTCATCTGCGTTTGCACTGGACAAGGACAGGCGAGTCTGGAAACGACCCTGAATCTTAGAGAAATCGTTCCTGGTAGCAGTACGGAGCTCGCCAATGACTTTATCGATTTCCTCTTGCGATGTGACGACGACCCAGGCCCGACCGTCACATAAGACGCCGAGATCTTCTGCAACGGTCTGTAGATTGAGCATCAGATGCCCGTCTGTGCCGATAAACTGGCCAACCTCGTCTGCGAAGAAAACTATGCGGTGATCGGGGCCTTTTGAATCGAGGTACTCCTTGACCCACCTGGCAAAGTTTTCGACCGTCAATGAAAAGTTTTCCTCTGCGTTGTCGATCCATTTTTCTGCCGATTCCTGGCTCTGCCCTGAGGTCCGCTGGAATGCTTCGACGACCTGATCCCGGTTGAACTCATAGGCGTCACGCTCTTCGGCCCATTCGGTGCCGGTGATGTCCCGGTAGGCATCATGGAACGTTGCCAGCTTGCCCTGGTTATCAAGGTAACGTTCCAGGTGGGCAATGTGGGGATGGTCTCCGTCATATCCTTGCATTTCATTCAGGACTTTCAGGAAGACAGCGAGAATCGCTTCCCGGCCTGATTTACTGTCGGCTTTGCTGTCGATATTGAACAGGATCACGTCGGTGTTGGAGGCCACGGTTCGTTTGATGTCGCCAAAGAGCATAGCGTCCTCAACCTTGGTATCGAAGAACTCAACCGCACGCTTCGTCTGACCTTCATACGAATGTGTCCTGTTGCCCAGCAGGTATGAGAGCACTTTAAGGAAATGGGACTTACCCGAGCCGAAGAATCCCGATATCCATACCCCCATCTTTCCAGTAATGGCCGAATCGTGAGGATTATCAATGACGTTCAAGTAGGCCGAGAGGAACTTGCGAAAATGCCTATCGAGTTCTTTGGTGATAACAAACTCGTCAAGTTCCTGCCAGACGGAGCGCTCGTCCAGTTGGTGGGCTTTAACCACGCCATTGATCGAACGGAAGATGTCTTTTTTGAACAAGCTTTTGATCTGCATCGTGGGCCCCTTTCAAGGAACAAGCTTGAAAGCTCGATAGTAGTTGTTGCTTTTGATCTTTCCAAATAGTCGAAGGGCCTGACCATCATAGCGGCCAGGGTAAAACATTACCAGCGGCGTCTGCCCCATAACCGTCTGCAAATTGTTTAGCAGGGTATGGGACCGAACCAGAGGCCAAACGCTACCCACCCCTGAAACGAGCACCAAGTCTTGATCCTGGGGTTGAGCCAATTCGGCAAAAAGCTGTACCAGCCTTTCTGGCTTGAGCGGACTGCGGAGGGCCTTTTCCAGTGCCTCGTCGCCTTTTTTTTCCTGCATCTGGAAAGAGCGCTCCAGCAGATTCCGCTCCTTGAGGTGATCAACGACCAGATCAAACAGGTTGACATGCTTTACTCGGAGCCCGGGCCTGTGTTTGGGAATGTGGGCCAAGAGGAACTGGATGTGCTCGCGGATGCGGATTTCTTCCTCAGGCGGATAGTCGAAAATGTAAAAGGCGATCTCATTCCCGAGCCCTTTGCTACTGAGGAATTCTTTTGAGGTGACCTTCGGGAGAACTTCGTTTAATCGTTGGGTCAGTGAATCGTTCATGGTATCACCTGAATACAGCGTAGGACATAATGTTCGTGGTGTTTCTCTAAGTAGCGAAGTACTTGAGATGCAATAAAAACGGTTTGCAGTTTCTTCGACCTGCTGTTCTCGATGTAACCGGCCTGGGCCAATATCTGGAAGACTGATGACCGGAGTCGTTTTCTCGTGGATTCTTTCCAAACCGGCATATCCGGATCACGTCCACGGCAGTCATCCAGGTAGTCCTCCCAAAGCTTGTTCGACAGGATTTTGGTGAAGACGCGGTACTGTTCTCTGACGACCAGATCGAGAAAGTCCCCCAAGAGCGGACTGTGCTTCACAGCGGCTGCCAAAACAGCGTGGATGGCAACGGCACTCGTACCATCCCGGATGAGCCTCCATAGTTCTGGTTTCATCAGTTCCAGTCGCTTACGGATCAACCTGCCAAGGCGAACAGCGGTCGCTGCGGTCCTAGCCTGAAGGATATTGTCCTTTAGAATCGCTTTCTCCAAGTCCTTCGCATTGACGCCTCTCAGCAGCAGGTCGGCAATGATCCTGCTCTCGTGGACTTTGAGTGATCCTGCGGTTATGTCGGCTTTGTATCTCATCCTCGGCGGCGCTTCAGCCAATTCGGACTAAATGAATGAGAGTGATAGTTGCAAGTTGAACATCGGGTCTGACGTTGGTGCAACAGATAGCTTTTGAACATGAGTTGGGAGAATGATGTGGTTCGAATAGCGAGGATGGCAGCCAGATCACGCCAGAGGGTGCGGGGGTGGCGGCTTTCTTAGCAGGAAGCTCAGCCATGCGGGTACCCTGCTTCCAGGGCTCGACAGCCCCCAAAATCGGACTGCCTGGCTGACCTGTAACCTCGCATACTGTCTCCTGTTCTGCAGGTCTGCTTAAGGATAAGTTACCATGTTTCTTATTGATTTAACGAGATTTTTATCAGGAACGAGCACCAAAGTAAAGCCCAAAGGCCCGACTTAAGCCGAAGTTTTATTTCATTACTTCAGCCAGTTGTATATTACTACAAGGCAGTTGATTGGCCACGGATGAAAAATCTGTGCCTTAATTAAATTGTGCCTTATGTGGACCCCATTCAAACAGGTACGTCTCCTATTCCATAAAACGTAAACACCTCTTGAAAAGAAAAAAGCCTTGACAAGATGGATTAGTACACCCTAAATAGATCCCTGTTATTACAAATTTGTAAGGTTTCCTACAAAGATGTAGGAAGCTATTTTACAGTATGGCTGACAAAGACGTCCGCCTCCCTTATGGGTGGTGGACGTCTTTTTTTTGCGGTGGAAATAACAATTTTGCTGAAACTCTATACCTAATTTCTAAATAGGAGGATTTTTTATGTCATTTAGCAAACCGAATCGTAGCGCTGCAACGCTTACATCGACAAGGGTGGCAGCGGCGCCCGGATCAGGACTTTGTGTAACTTGCCTTGATGGTTGTATGGGAACTTGTGAGGTGGGCAGATCCGCCATCAAAGGAAAGCAAGTCATCTACCCATCGCCTTTTGGTAGAATCACTGCCGGTTCTGAAAAGGATTACCCTGTTGATTTTTCCCATTTCAACATTCAGGGTACTGCTGTTGGTGCCGTTGGAATTGAGGCCGATTCAGATATTGCCACATTCCCGGCTGTAGATACCACCACTGCTGTCGGCGCTGATGGTAGCATCAAGATGGACTTTCCTGTCTTTACCGGCGCGGTGGGATCAACTGATATTGCCCGCATTAATTGGGAAGACGTAGCCATAGGGGCGGCCATATCAGGCGTATTGGTTGTTGCGGGTGAGAACATTTGCGGCATGGATCATGACGCGGAATTCAAGAATGGAAAAATTTCCAAATCGCCTGAGATGGAACGTCGTATAAATGCTTTCAGGAAATGGAATAGCGGCGCTGGCGGTATCATTGTTCAAGCAAATGTAGAGGATACAAAGCTTGGTGCGCCGGAATATGTGATTGAGAAGTTAGGAGTTAGGATATTCGAGCTTAAATGGGGGCAGGGTGCCAAGGATATCGGCGGCGAGGTCAATGTGCATTCTCTTGATAAGGCATTGGAGCTCAAAAAGAGGGGCTATATGGTGCTGCCGGATCCTACCCGGGAGACAAACCAGGAGGCATTTAAGGCCGGCGGCTTCAAGGCGTTTGAACGTCACTCACGCCTTGGCATGGTGGAAGAAGAGACCTTTCACAATTCTGTTAATCACCTACGTTCCATAGGCGCAAAATATGTGACTCTCAAGACAGGTGCATATCGTCCTGCTGATCTGGCCCGGGCCATTAAGTATTCTTCAGATGCAAAGATCGATCTTCTCACCATAGACGGGGCAGGAGGCGGAACCGGCATGAGCCCCTGGCGTATGATGAATGAATGGGGCATCCCGACAGTGCAACTGGAATGCCTGGCCTATCAGATGTGCCAACGATTGGCTGCCAAAGGGGCATATATCCCGCCGATCGCCATTGCCGGAGGCATGTCCCTGGAAGACCATATTTTTAAGGCCATTGCCCTTGGAGCGCCCTATGTGAAGGCCATCTGTCTTGGAAGGGCCATTTTCACCGCTTCAATGGTGGGAAAGACTCATGGAAAACTCATGATGGAAAAAATGCTGGAAGGGGAAAAAATAGAGGACAAATATATGGGCCTCTTTGCCGTCAGCGCCCAACTAAAGGAAAGATTCGGAAAGGATTTCGGCAAGCTCCC
>DFBQ01000017.1:0-3305 GCA_002367355.1 Deltaproteobacteria bacterium UBA3076
ATTTTATCCCCCTCTCATAGACAACTCACCTGTCCGACGGGGCGAATCCCTCTGGCTTATAACCTGGATTAAGGTGGTACACCGCGGGTAAGCTACGGTAATTCTCATCAAAATCCAGTCCGTAGCCCACCAGGAACCCACGAGGGATATCGAACCCAACGTAATCCACTTCTATTGGCACTTCTCTTCGCTCCTTTTTGTCGATCAGACAGCAAATTTTGACAGAAGCCGGATTGTGCAGCTTCAGCACCTCTTTCAGGTATTTGAGTGTGTAACCTGTATCTACTATATCCTCCACCACCAGGACGTCCTTGTCCTTAATGTCAAGCTCTATGTCCTTGGTAAAGCTTATCCGGCAGGATGACTCTGCCTGAGAGCCGTAACTGGCCAGGCGCACGAAGTCGATCTTCAGGGGATTCTTTATGTGTCGGATAAGATCCGCCATGAAAATAAAGGCCCCGTTAAGAATTCCGATAAACACCATGGGGCGTCCATGGTAGTCTTTGGAAATTTGCTCTCCCAGCTCATGTACCCGCGCCTTAATGGTTTCAGAAGACAAGACCTCCTGAAGTTGATCCTTATTATCCAAGATTAATCTCCTTTCTCGCAACCTTTACACTCCTCGGCAGGGAGTGAATAATTGTCCTTTCTCAGCAGTCTTCCTTGACAGCCTGCTTTTGTAAATTAACTTACATATGAATTGTTTGCCAGTGCCGGCTTAAAAAACGTGGAGTCAAATTCCTTATGCCAATTTATGAATATACATGCAAGAAGTGCAACAAGATTTTTGAAAGTCTTGTGCTTTCATCCAGGGATATTAACGGAATTCATTGTCCTGAGTGCGGATCAGAAGAAGTGGAGAAGATGCTGTCTAACTTTAGCTCTGGTTCAACAGGGCCGGTTCCCGGCGGTCTGAGTAGCGTATCGAGCTGCGGCTCCTCCCGCTTTGAGTGAACTTGACATTTCCAGCCGTTGGCTGGTCAATTAGAAATTATCAGGTAGAGCTTCTTGTAAATCCAGGGCATATCTCTTACATTCTTTCTTCTGACTTAACTGTTCACATTCCTCGACTATCGGGCAGGGAGTGAATAATTAGTGTCTGAACGAAATCCCACTCGAAAGATTTGTTGGGTTTTGCCTTTTGAAATTATTTTGTAACTTCTCAATAACTCAGGATAAGATGTCTGGATTCCCGCCTTCGCGGNNCCCGCGAAGGCGGGAATCCAGTGAATAGTCGCAAAATATGATTTGCCCGGACTTATTGAGAAGTTACATTATTTTTTTGTAAGGGAGTTCACTAATAATATTCTACCCAACACAAATGAGACCCGCCCGTCGATACTGTGGTCTTTCTGTAGAAACGGGTAGTTTTATTTCAGTGAAGTCCCTAAGTATTTGATTTTCGTTCTGGCAAATTACTGAGGAGGTCAGGCGTTTTATGCTACAGATAGAAGATCTTTGGGTAGAAGTACAGGGCCGGGAGATCCTCAAGGGGATCAACCTCCGGATAGGTCCGGGCGAGACACACTGCCTGTTTGGTAAAAACGGTTCGGGGAAAACAACGTTGCTCGTGACCTTGATGGGTTTTTCCGGTTACAAGGTCAAGCACGGTCGCATACTCTTCAAGGGAGAGGATATCACGCACCTGCCAATTAACGAAAGGGCCAAACTTGGCCTCGGGCTGTCCTTCCAGCGCCCTCCTACCCTGAGGGGCGTAAAGCTTAAGAACTTGTTGGCCTTATACAGCAAGGAAGTCGATGCCGGGAGCGAGTTAGCTCTTGCTTATAATTTTGAGGATTTCCTGGGAAGGCAAGTGAATCTCGGTTTTTCCGGTGGTGAGATAAAAAAATCCGAACTGCTCCAGCTTTTGGCCCAGGGTCCTGATCTGTCGCTTCTTGATGAGCCGGAATCCGGTGTAGATATTGAGAATCTGGATGTGATATGTCAGATGATCCGCAAGCTGTTACAAAAAGAACTGCGCAAAAACCGCCAGAAGTCCGGTCTGATAATTACCCATACCGGACTTATACTCAACTACGTAAATGCTGACAGGGGGCATGTCATGTTGAACGGGCAGATATACTGCCATGGAAACCCCCGGGATATATTTGAGAGAATCAAGAATTATGGCTATGAAGAGTGCGCCCGATGCCGTCTATTCGAACAAGGTTTTAAGATATGAATTATTCAGAAAACTATTATGATACAAAGGACTTAAGTGATGAGGACCTGCTGGAGACCTTCACGCCCGCCTCTGAGGTAGAAGGACCAAAAGATATAGGGGAGTTTGAAGAAGAAGAACTTGAAAGACTCAAACAGACCGGAATCGATCTTACAACTCCGGATAGGACAGGTACCTTTATTCAGACAAACTCAAGTGTCCTGAAGTGTGATTGTGAGTCACCGAGCATAGAGCTGCTTCCCATCACAGAGGCGCTCAAGAAATACGACGGCCTCAAGGACTATTGGTGGAAGCTGATATCAGCAGAGAAAGATACTTTTACCAGGGAAGCTGATCAGGAACTCGATAACGGTTATTTTATTAGGGCTCTTCCTGGTGAAAAGGTAATTTATCCACTCCAGACCTGCCTTTACATACGGGATGAAAACGTAGCCCAGCGCGTTCACAACATAGTGATAGCCGAAGAGGGTTCTGAGCTACATATCATCACAGGATGCTCCACACATCCCCATCTGACGTCAGGGCTGCACATTGGGATATCTGAATTTTATGTCAAGAAGGGGGCAAAGCTCACCTTTACCATGGTCCATAACTGGGGTGAAAATGTCTACGTGAGGCCCCGTACGGGTATCAGGGTAGAGGAGGACGGCGTCTTTCTCTCTAACTACATCTCCCTTAAGGGGGTAAAGTCCGTTCAGACCTTTCCAACAGCCACTCTTGCCGGTCCAAATGCCCTGGCCCGCTTTAACTCGGTCATCGTGGCCCATGAGGGCTCAGATATAGATACTGGTGCCAAGGTCATACTTAAGGCCCCTGGAAGCAGATCCGAGATAATATCCAGGACCATATCTTTCGGTGGCCGGGTAGTGGCCAGGGGACACCTTATCGGCCTTGCCGCTAATATTAAGGCACACCTTGAATGCCAGGGCCTGATATTGTCGGAACACGGCGTGATTCACGCCATACCTGAGCTTGAGGCCCATGTGGCGGATGTGGATATGTCCCACGAAGCAGCCGTAGGCCGAATCGCCCAAGAGGAGATTGAATACCTCATGGCCCGGGGTCTTAATGAAGAAGAGGCTACATCCACCATAGTCCGGGGATTCCTGGACGTAAAAATCAA
>DFBQ01000017.1:3373-6306 GCA_002367355.1 Deltaproteobacteria bacterium UBA3076
GTGATTGGATGAGCCGTTTGCAAAACTCAAGATTTTGTTCGAGGGCAAGGCGCGAGGAGGAAAAAACGCGGAGCGTACTTTGGTTCGTGAGCATTTTTGACGACGAGCAACGCAGCCATTGGACAAAAGATGGGTTTTGCAAGCGGCTCTGGTGATTGAAGTGAAAATAGGTCTGGCACAGTACGATCCTACAATAGGGGCCTTTAAGCACAATGTGGCCCAAATAGTTCGACTTGCCGGAAAGGCCAGGGATAAAGGATGTGAATTGGTTATATTCCCTGAGCTTGCAGTATGTGGTTATCCCCCACGGGATCTGCTTGAACGTAAAGAATTTATACAGGACAACCTGCAGGCCATGGATTGGCTGATATCCGAGGTGAAAGGGATTGCCGTCCTGTGTGGTTGCGTTTCACCGAATACCAAAAGGGCCGGGAAACCCATACACAATACGGCCATCTTGTTTGAAGAGGGAAAAGTCCTGGCCAAGGTGCACAAGCGGCTCCTCCCCAGCTACGATATTTTTGATGAAACTAGGTACTTTGAGCCAGGGACCGAGAGCATGCCGGTCTCCTTCAAAGGACTCTCTCTTGGCATTATGATATGCGAGGACATCTGGAACGATAGCGACATCTTCCCAGAACATAACTATCCTGTGAACCCTGTGGCTGAGCTGGCAGAAAAGGGGACCGATATCTTCATCACAATAAATTCGTCTCCATTTGACATAGAAAAAGTCGCCTTTCGTTATCATATTTTGAGTCACCTTGCCGTCAAATACCGCAGGCCTTTTTTTTATATCAATGCAGTCGGAGGGCAGGACTGTCTGATATTTGATGGTAGCAGTATTGCCGTTGATCATACTGGGAAGATCATGGCCCAGGCAAAGAATTTTACAGAGGATTTGGTCACAGTCGATACAGACGACCTGCAAGGTGAAATACGCATAGTCTCGGCCTCTAGGGAAGACGCTGTGATCAAGGCCCTGGAGCTGGGTCTGAAAGACTACACAACCAGATGCGGTTTCAGCAAGGTCGTGCTGGGTCTGAGCGGCGGGATAGACTCTTCTGTAACCGCCGCTGTTGCTGCACAGGCCCTTGGTCCTGAAAATGTGCTGGGAGTAATAATGCCGTCTCCTTATACATCAGAGGCAAGTATTGAGGACGCAGAGGCCTTGGCCCGAAACCTAGAAATCCGGACCATTACAATTCCCATATCAGACATCTTTGATTCATATCTTAAGACCCTTGAGCCGGTTTTTTCCGGAAAAGAGCGGAATATTACTGAGGAGAACATACAGGCCAGGATCAGAGGCAACCTGCTCATGGCCATATCCAACAAGTTCGGCCACCTGGTACTCTCTACTGGCAACAAGTCGGAACTTGCAGTTGGGTATTGCACACTCTATGGGGATTTGAGCGGAGGCTTTGCCCTTATCTCGGATTTGCCCAAGACCATGGTCTATAAAGTGGCCGGATATCTTAACTCAGAGGGAGAAGTAATCCCCAAACGGGTGCTGACAAAGGCCCCTTCGGCAGAGCTAAGGCCCGGGCAGAAGGACCAGGACGATCTTCCACCCTATGACATCCTGGATGCAATACTTGAAAAATATCTGGAACAGAACATCTCACCTGACCGGATAATCGCAGAGGGTTTTAATCCGGATACAGTATATAAAATTGTTCAGATGGTTGACAGTAGCGAGTACAAACGTCATCAGGCCCCTATGGGCCCAAGGGTTACTACCAGGGCCTTTGGGTACGGTCGCAGGTATCCGGTTTGCCATGGATATGGGAGACAAGTAAGAGTTAAGAATTAAAAGTTAAGAGTTGGGAATTGTTTTGGAAAAAGGAATTTTTATATCGGAAATCCGGCCTGCTGCTTCCGTGGAGGGGCTTTTTTGTGTCAGTTCCAAGCGAATGCTTGAGACAAGGAATAAAGAACCCTATCTGGCCATTACTCTCACTGACCGGACCGGTGAGATTGAGGGCCGGGTCTGGGAAGGGGCTAAACAGCTTGACACTGTCTTTGGACAGGGAGATTACGTCCGGATTAGGGGAGAAGCCCAGAAATTCAGGGACATCACTCAGTTAAAAATCACTCATTTGGAATCAGTAAGGGATGATAGCGTGGATCCTGGCCTTTTTCTCCCTGTTACTCAGGCCGACACTGATGAACTCTGGTCAGATTTCAGGAAGTTCATCAGGGGGATCAAATCCGATGACTTAGCCTCTTTGTTAAATGGAATTTTCAAGGACCGGAAGATCAGCGAGGCGTTTAAACTGGCACCGGCAGCAAAGAGGATGCACCATGCCTATATCGGTGGACTGTTGGAGCATAGCGTTTCGGTGACGAGGCTGGCAAATTCCATATGCAAGCTATATCCCTACCTTGATCGGGACCTGCTGGTGTCAGCAGCCCTGATTCACGATATTGGGAAAATAGAGGAATTTACCTTTTCCCGCCCTCCGATAGACTATTCAGACAGGGGCAGACTCCTTGGTCATATTGTACTGGGTATCTCTATTATTGACAGCTTTGTTGCAAGACTCGGTATAAAGGACTCCTCTCAGCAGATAGTCGCCCTGAAACACCTCGTACTCAGCCATCACGGTCAGAAGGAGTTTGGCGCGCCTGTGCTTCCTATGATGGAGGAAGCCATAGCACTGAATTATATAGATGATTTAGATGCCAAACTGAACTATCTTGGAAAGTTGAAAAAAGATATTTCCGGGCCGACTTATGGTTGGACTGAGTACCAGAGGCTCTTTGAACGTTACTTCTACCTTCCAAGTTCGGACGAAGTAGTGGAGGACAAAGCCCGGAAAGAGGCAATGGAAGATGTCGGCGCAGAAGACCGGCCAGAGGCCCAACCCAGCCTGTGGTCCAAGTAAAAAACAGTGTGAACAGACAAGTGCCGGCTGATATTTCAGGCC
>DFBQ01000110.1 GCA_002367355.1 Deltaproteobacteria bacterium UBA3076
TTCGAACGTACAGTGGGTTATTACGTTCCCATGATGGCAGGCAGTTCTGTGGCATACGCGCGTTCTTCCAAGGACCTTGCCGAGGACTTGCTGACAATCCGGCCTACAGTGCTCATATCGGTGCCAAGAATCTTTGAGCGTATATATGCGAGAATACAGCAACAATTAATAGAAAAGGGGGCGCTTGCGCAGTTGCTGTTTCGCTGGGCGGAAGAAGTCGGCTGGCACCGGTTCGAGGCAACCCAGGGCCGGGGCGGGCATGCCAACCTGGTAAAACGCATCTTATGGCCGCTTCTCCATCGACTCGTGGCAGACAAAATACTGGCCAGGCTGGGCGGGCGTGTGCGGTTTGCAGTCAGCGGAGGAGCTCCGCTGCAGGAGAGACTTTCACGGTTCTTTGTCGGGCTTGGCTTGCCTCTGGTACAAGGATTCGGGCTTACTGAGACCTCTCCGGTGATATGCACCAACCGACTTGAAAACAACGTCCCGGCCTCTGTGGGAGAACCCTTGCCCGGCGCTGAGGTCAAGATCGAACGTAACGGCGAGCTTCTTGTGCGCGGCCCGGGCGTCATGCTTGGCTACTGGAACCGGCCTGAATATACCCGCACGGCCATCGATGATGATGGATGGCTGCATACAGGCGACATCGCGGAAATACTGGATCATCGAATCTATATCCGCGGACGACTCAAGGAGATCCTGGTGACCTCCACCGGCGAGAAGGTATCACCAACAGACCTGGAAACGTCGATTGTCCTGGACCCACTTTTCAGCCAGGCCATGGTGGTAGGAGAAGGCAGACCATGCGTGGCGGCGTTGCTGGTACTCAACCCTGCTGCATGGCAGGTATTCGCCTCCGGGCTTTCTCTGGATCATGAAGATCCTTCTTCACTCCAATCGCCCGCCGCTATAAAGGAAGTCATCAAAAAGATCGCAGGGCTGTTGAAAAAATTTCCGGTCCATGCCCGGGTACGCTCTGTGTACATGACACTGGAGCCATGGACCATTGAGAACGGCATGATCACCGCCACTATGAAACTGAAACGGCCGGAGATAGAAAAACAGTTTGCAGAACAGATAAGGAAGCTTTACGTGCGCCGAGATGTTCCGGCATGATTCCGCTTAAAATACCCCTGACGACTGTAACTTCTCAATAAGTCCGGGCAAATCGTATTTTGCGACTATCCACTGGATTCCGGCTTCCGCCGGAATTACAGGCGCTCACACCCAATCGTCATTCCCGCGAAGGCGGGAATCCAGACATCTTACCCTGAGTTATTGAGAAGTTACCTCGGGTAACTCAATCCGGAAATGCGATGGTTTCCCGCAGCTCTACAAATACCACCAGGGGACAGCGGTGACAGTTGATTTTCTTCCGACCACATCCTTTCCCCTGTATATGACAAATCCCTTCTTAGATGTGTTTCCTTTCAGATTAAGCCATGAAAGAATACTTGATTTGAACTCTCTACTATATGTTTTTGAGCTTTTTATCTCAACGGGCAGAAGCTCTGGTTCGATATCAACGAGGAGATCAATCTCATTGCCGGTCTTGTCCCGCCAGAAATAGAAAGGCGGTTTCTCCCCTACATGATATACTCTTTTGTAAAGCTCACCGATAATAAATGTCTCAAAGATATTTCCAAAAAGCGGATGACCTTTAAGTTCATCCGGGGTCCTGATCGAAAGAAGGAAAGAAAGCACCCCCGTATCTGCAAAATATAATTTCGGGGTTTTTACAAGGCGTTTTCTAAAATTCTTGTGATGGGGAGGAAGGATAAAGAGGATGCCACTTGTTTCTAAGAGAGACATCCATTTCTTTATAGTAGGCTGTGATACACCAATGGAATTTGAAATAGACGTGTAGTTGATAAGCTGCCCGGACATAGCGGCACAGGTTTGTAAAAAATTCTCGAAAAGTTTCAGGTTGTCAACATTTACAAGACTTCGGATATCCCTTTCAATATATGTAAGGATATAGTTTTCGATCCATTTCCTGGGTTCAAGCTTTTTGTCATGAATCCTTGGGTACATTCCGGTGAAGATGGTCTTGAAGATGTCGATGTCTTCTCCGCTTTTGATAGGCCCGGGCTTGATCTTGAAAAGCGAATCCAAATCCTCATCTGGTTGGACCCCATGAAGTTCATTGAAAGAAAAAGGGTATAATTGAAAGGTGATAATCCTGCCTGCAAGGGACTGGGTTATCCTTTCCATAAGGAGGAACTGCTGGGACCCTGTCAGGACGTAGCAGGCTGGTGACTCATTCAGGTCAACCCTTTCCTGCAAATAGGAAAAAAGGGAGGGGACACGTTGGATCTCATCAAGGATGAGGTTTTTTCCGTAATCCTCAAGAAAGCCACGCGGATCATCTTCGGCCATATGCCGGATGTCCAAATTTTCCATGGACAGATACTTATGGGCTGGGAACATATGCCTGGCCAAGGTGGTCTTTCCGCTCTGCCGGGGGCCAACTATCGCAACGACAGGATATTGTGTAGAATATCTTTCAATTGCCGTTTCAAGCGTTCTCCTTATCATAGGACAAATCTAAATTAAGACTTTATATTTGTCAATAGTAATTTAATAGTATAGGAATTTCCATTTTTTGACAGGATCAACAGGATAATCAGGATGAATGAAAATCATGTAAATCTTATTCATCCTGTCAGAGAAGTCCTGCCGAAGGCAGCTAAGTTCATGACAATATTTGGCAGAAGTAGCCCGACATCCCGGAATTTCTATGTCTGCCATTTCCGATGCAATTACAAGAAGAACGAAAGAGTAAGTCAAGATAGTCACTTACGTCCCCGTCCCCAATTTTCCGCCCCTTTTCAACAAAGCCCTTTGCGTCTTTACCTAACGGACCAGTACTGACGAGCCAACCCTCTGAATAGTCATGAAAGTCAACAGTGCCAAGGAGTTTAGTTAGTGCCTGAACGGAAATCA
>DFBQ01000088.1 GCA_002367355.1 Deltaproteobacteria bacterium UBA3076
ACCGTGTGCCTGCTCTTCCAGCAACGACGGATCCAGCTTCACCGCCTGTCCCGGAGCGGACATGGTGCTGCACATGGGCAACAGCCGTTCCAGTGCGCCTTTGACAAATGCGTACTGCGCGCCGTTGACTTCGTTCAGGCTGGCGGAGAACAGGCGTTCCGATTCAAAAGGAATGGAGGCTATCTCAGGAAAGGCGTTAGCGGTTTCCGCCTTGATAACCCCGGCCTTATGGGCCATCACCAGCAAAGCCACGTCAACGGCATCGCCGTGGTGGGCCCAGCCATGGTCACGATGACCGAGAAAACCCTCGTTGGCCAGGACCGCAGCCCGGCACAACGGTTGCAGTAGTGTCTCTTCCTCTGGTGAAGGCGTGCCTCGTGAAGTGATGATACTCCCTTCCGGTTCCGCGCTCTCGCCGGTCACCTCCCATACTTCGCGACAGGGGAAGGCGATGCGGCGCGCAGTTAGCTGATTCACGGTCAGGGTGCCGGTCTTGTCGGTGGCGATGAAGGTGCAGGAGCCCAGTGCCTCCACGGCTACCAGCCGGCGGACAATCACGTTGCGCCGGGCCATACGCTGCATGCCAATGGCCAGCGCCACTGTGAGCGCCACCGGCAGGCCCTCGGGAATGGCCGACACGGCAAGGGCAACTGCGAACAGAAAGATCTCGCCCAGCGGCATACCGCGCATGAGCATTACCCCTGCCATGAGCAAAGCTGCCACACCGACCAGAATGGCCACCCATTGGGTGAATTTCTCCATCCGGACCATCAACGGTGCCTTTGCGCCCCCTTTGTACAGTACGGCCTCTGCGATGCGTCCCAGTTCCGTATCCAGGGCCGTGCCCACCACAATCCCCAGGCCCCGTCCCCGGTTTACCAT
Source organism: Deltaproteobacteria bacterium UBA3076 (assembly GCA_002367355.1). Taxonomy (GTDB): domain Bacteria; phylum Desulfobacterota; class Dissulfuribacteria; order Dissulfuribacterales; family UBA3076; genus UBA3076. The sequence goes on from DFBQ01000088.1 coordinate 883, forward strand.
AGTACCGGCAAAGGCCATGTTGATCCGGTCTCCCAATGCGTTGTCCGCTGTCAATATCTTGTCCGAATCTTTCATCACTGCCACAGACTCACCGGTGAGCAGGGACTCGTCCACCTCCAGGTCGTGACAGTCGAGCAGACGTAAGTCAGCGGGAATTCTTTCTCCCGATTCCACAAGCACGATATCGCCGGGAACCAGCTCGTCCGCGTTGATCTCGCGAGTATCGCCCTCGCGCAGCACCCGGCTGTTGCTGGTCACAAATTGTTGCAGTGCTCCCGCTGCACGTTGGGCGGAATACTCCTGGATGGTACCGATAATGGCGTTGACCAGCAGGACAGCGCCTATAAAGCCGGCGTCGGACCACTCCCGGATCGCCAGGGAGAACAGGGCGGCCGCAACCAGGACATAGATCAACGGGCTTATGAACTGATGCAGGAAAACACGGACAATGCCCGGGGGTTTGGCGCGGGGCAACGCATTGCGGCCGTACTGCTCCAGGCGGGTAGCGGCCTCCAGACGGGTGAGTCCGTGGTGCGAACTGCGCAACGCAGTGAGCACGCCATCACCTGATTCGGCATAGGGCGCAGATACCACTTTTACATCTTCCCCCGCCTCAGGATTGAAACCAGCAGCCAGAATCCCATCACCCCGGCCACCAGAAAGCCTGAAAGGCCGATAATCGGTATCTCGTGCCATTTGGGTGGGATATCCGCTAAAACGATCAGGGAGGAACCAATAATCTGGGCGGCCAGCACTATGGCAAAGGAAATACGATTACTGATCCTGTCGTGGCTTGAGAGTATAGGTTCCAGACCCTGGTGCTCGAACTCCATCTTCAGCTTGCCCCGTCTGGCCAGCTTCAGGATCTCACGGAATTCACCCGGTATTTCCTTGAGAAGCTGTAAAATTTCAATGCTGTAGTCCGCCATGTCACCGGCAATGCGTCTGGGATGGAGGCGATTTCTCTTGATTTGCTGGATAAATGGCGTGGCCCGCTCTATGGAATTAAAGTCCGAGTCCAGGACCCTGCCGACGCCCTCTACAGTGCTCAGCGCCTTCATCATGAGGAACATATCCGGATAAATCCTGATGCGATGCCTTGAAGCCGTTTCCAGGAGCCGTTGGAGCATCTGTCCTATTTCCAACTCCTTAAGTGGCCGGTACAGGTACTGGTCCATGAATTCCGCCATGTCCCTCTGAAGTGATGCAATATCCGGTTCCTTTTCCCATTCGGTAAGCCTCAGCAGGGCGTCTACCGCCTTTACCTCATCCTTATTGGCAGAGGCCGCCACCATGTCCACAAAGTCTTCCCTGTTTTTCCGGCTGATGCGGCCCATCATCCCGAAGTCCAGATAGCAAATGACATTGTCCGGAAGAATGAAGATGTTCCCCGGGTGCGGATCTGCGTGGAAAAACCCGTGTACGAAGATCTGTTTCATAATGAGATCAAAGCCCCGGCGGGCGATCTCACGCGGGTCGAGACCTCTATCTTTCATGAGTTGGATATTATTATCCTTGACGCCGTCGATATACTCCATGGTGAGAACCCGGCTGGTTGTCATCTCACGATATACTTTCGGGACGTAAACAGTGAGATCGCCGGCGAACTGGCCTGCAAAACGCTCCATATGGGAGGCCTCCAGCGTGTAATCAAGCTCCTTTTCCAGTGTACGGGAGAATTCTTCCACAATCCTGGTAGGACGGTGGATCTGCCAGCCTGCGAGATGTCGTTCCATGAGGGTGGCCAGGTGGAGCATGATCTCCATATCCACCTCTATGGTCTTGCGGATGTCCGGCCGTTGGACCTTGATAACCACCTCGTCCTCACTGGCGAGCCTGGCCCTGTGTACCTGTCCCAGCGAAGCCGAGGCAAGAGGGGACTCATCGAAGGTCTGAAAAATTTCGTCAATGGGAGCGCCGAGCTCCGATTCAATGATCCTCTTGGCCTCAGCGCAGTCAAAGGAAGGAACATGGTCCTGCAACTTCTCAAGTTCCTGCATGAACTCCACAGGCAAAATGTCAGGACGGGTTGAGAGGACCTGGCCCAGCTTGACGAACGTCGGGCCCAGCTCCTCCAGAGCCATTCTTACCCGCTTCGCCCTGGAAAGCGCCTCTATCTTTTCCCGCCTTTTCCGGGATATCATCTGGAGGCCGATCTCCAGATACTGCTCTACCTTCAGAATGTCCACCATGTCGCCGAATCCGTACTTGAAAAGCACAGAAAGAATGTGGCGGTAGCGCTGGGCATGGCGATATGTGCGTCCGATGATGCCTATTTTACGGATGATCAAAATCTTCTCCTTTACCCGTCAAAGGCCGAATCCGAGCCTTGGCCTCCCGGTATCCCTCGGCAATGGCTTCATTAGCCCGATGAAACTCCAGTAATCGAATGTGTCCAAGCTTTGGTCGAATCAGCAAATCCGGAGGATAGACCTGCAGCCCTGTGACAGTGATCCGATTTTCCATAATGTAGATAGAGTTTATTAATACTTCAAAAATGCTCGGCAACGGGTCCTGGCCCAGCCATTGCCTGATCTGTTTGAAGGCCGGGACATCAAGCATCCCAAGCTCTTTGTTTATAAGAGCCGAGATTCTGGTTTTTACTGTGGAGTTCCTTCCGGCTTCAATGCCTGGCACAACCGGGCTGGTGTCGGCAATAGGTGCAAATCTGGTCGCTCTCTTGGTCACGATATCGCGGCTGAGATCAACAGCTATGACGAAGTCAGCTCCCATTTCCCTTGCTACACTCACAGGAACGGGATTGACCAGGCCGCCGTCGACCAAAATCTTACCGTTTTTTTTCACTGGCGTGAAAATACCCGGGAGAGAGATGCTGGCTCTTACGGCTTCAATAATGTCCCCGTCTTGTATGACCACTTCATGACCAGTGGTCAGGTCTGTGGTTACAGCGCAAAAGGGAATGGGGAGCTCTTCGATATTTTTTCCCTCCACGTGACTCCGTATAAAATCAGCGACTTTCATCCCGTCGATAAGTCCGGACTTGGGGAACACGATATCGAAGAAATGGAGGATATGCTTCCAATCGAATTGCAGGACAATCTCTTCCAGTTCATCGATTTTTCCGGAAGCATAGACTGCCCCTACCATGGCGCCGATGCTGGTACCAGCCACGCAGTCCACGCGAATACCTGCTTCGCTCAGGGCCTGGATCACTCCTATATGGGCCCACCCGCGAGCAGAGCCGCCGCCTAAGGCCAGGCCTATCTTTTTTGGATGTCTCCGGTTATGGTCTGATAAACTCAAGGTCTTTTATCCGTTTTTGTTTGTTACTTCGGATAGAATCCGGCGCTCGGCACTTATATATTACAAATGCTTTTGCATTATAATTTTAGAGCGACTCCGACTTTTTGCAGTGTAATCATCTATTGAGAACAAAGCTTGCGGGGTTAATCAAATAGACTAAAGCAAACATTGCTAATGCACCGCCAGCATGGATAAAACCTTTCTGCCATATTGGTAATTCAATACGAAGAAAACCTGGAATTGCTACCCCAAAACCAGCAGCAGCCAAAGCCATTACAGTCCTAAATATGAAAAACTGAAAAGAAGTAGGGTTGGGCACAAACAACGCTATCAACAATAAAAAAACAACAAACACTATACCACTACTTATAGCAATAATATGGGATGTTCTTTGTGACATTAGTTCTTTCTTTTTCATCTTGTTTTTTCTCTCTATATGCCCGATAGTACTCATTCCGATAGCAGACCTTAGGTCTTCTGCAATAATGGCAAACAATGAATTATCTGTAATTTTTTCGATATAACCGTCAACGCATTTTTTTATGATAAGATTAATATTGCTAGTCCTCATACTAACCAAACATTCGTGATATGCATCAAATATCTTCTGGATTCCCGTGCCAAGGAAACTATTTTGCCTTTTTTCTTCTACACACCTTTCTAAAGATGCAATCTCTTTCAATATATCTTTTTCTGGGTCTTTTATATTTTTGATACAGATCTTTAGATTTTCTCTGACAACGACCGACTCACTCAATAGATGCGTCACAGTTTCAATTTGATTAATTGGTTTTACCTCTGTTTTTTTTCTAATATCTTCAAGCAGACCAATTACTTCATTAATATTTCCTTTAATGCAATGGCGGAGCACAAAGAAAAAATCAATTATCGGCTCAATTCTTCTAGTCAGCCTATCATCCTCCAGACCTGAAATAACGGATAGGGTAGAAAGAATATTATCAATAATTGGTAAAGCCCCCCCCTTTTTTTCTACTTTTAATCTTTCAATATAATGAAGATATAAATACTTATTTTTTAAGAGTTCATCTTCTAAGGTATTCTGTGCCAATACCGACAGGTCGTAAAATAACGTGGACGCAAATTCATAATTACCCTGTCTTGACGCCTGATGGGCTTCTGTTGCGATTTTTACAAAATTATCTTGCAAAGGCCCTGCTCCGCATTTCATTAAGTTCTTTTTTGACTGTTTCTATATTATCCTCTGATTCTGTCGTCTGATAATATACCTTCCACCTTGAGACAACCTTATCGAACGAGTGAGATAAAGCATCAAAATTGGCAATCATTCTTTTTTTGATATTCCTATATTTTTTTATTTTATTTTCTGCTTTACGCAAATCAACACTACCGGATAGCAATAGTGAAATTAGATCAACATCATCTCTTCCCAAGTATTTTAAGAGTTTAAATATAAATAGTTCTTCAGGACTTGGTATTGGCAAGTTGATTGTTTCAAGCCCTCCAATGCTATTCACATCCATCCATCTCGTACCTTCATAAAATCCTTTATACGCCTCTACAAGTAAGGCGTTCTTGTGAAAATATCCGCCAACATGAAAATCTATAATAAACTCATTTCCAAATTCCTGTTCGTAAGGAACTGAATAATATAATCTCAAAAATGCTTTATTGGCGTATATTTTTTTGTCGTATTTGTCGGGGTTAAATTCATTAACTAGAAATAAACAGAGATCATCTCTTGAATTATATCCAGATATTAAGAAATCTATGTCGGTTTCAAATGACCTGTTGTATTCAGTATAGGCTCTAACACCAAGTGAATCACAAATTGCTACATCATCTAAGAGCGAGGAATTTGTGAGGAGGTCATAGAATGAAATGTTTTTTAGTATGTTGTTAAATACAAACTCCTCATAATTTCTGAGTTTCGTCCTTTCGTAATCCATTATTCACCCAGTTTTCTCTAAGCATAATCGCCGCGGATCAGCCGCGAGCACGTGGGCAAGCTCGCTTGCCTGCGCGCGCAGTCGACTGCAGCCGCTGGTTGTGAGGCGCGGAGCGCCGAGCGTCCGGCGGATGGCAATCCTCGACAATAAGTCATTAAATAGTTTTCTGTATAACTCCTTTATAAATTGCATGATGACGAAAAAAAATCAATGGAAGTTGCAAAAAAAAAGCTTAAAAAATCATTCTCCGAGCTGTATAAAATAAAAAAAGTAATGATATGCAGCTATTGGATAATAACGAGAAAGAGACGTTTATGGGTTCATTTCCGCAAGTTGATCCGAGATGCTGTGAAGTTTTGACATCAAGGCAGGTTCCACACAAGGAATGGCATGAACATCAAAAGTGGGTGCGGTATTATATTCACTTCTGCAATAAATATCGGCACGTACCCGATGATCCTGAGAGTATTTCGCTCTTTATCGGGAAGCCGGCTTCGAAGAATCAAACGTCCGCGCAACAGGATCAGGCGCGTCGCGCGATAGAATTTTACTTCGTTCTGTTGTCGCCAAAGCCGCCATGCCCGCAAAGAGCAGTATCTGACGTTCCGGCTGCTTCCGAAGTCAAAGGGAACTTCAGGGTCGTCAAAAAACAAGATGGAGTTAGCCATTATTATCAGGTCTCAAAAGGGGAAACGGATTATTGCCTTCCTGAAAACAGGAAAAAATTAGCTTGTTCTCACATGCATGCGGATTCCGGTAACGTTAACCAATTTCAGCCCGTTTTAACGGGATTCCAGTTTCGGTCTTACCTTGGCACGAGGAACGCCTTGTTAGATGCCAACACACTCTCTTCTGGGACTCTCAGGGCACGCTGAGACGGTCATGTTGTTTTGAAGGCGAACTTAGTCTCGCATTTCACACATACTGGTCTGTCCATCCTCTTCGGTCTCTTGAACCTATCAGCCCCGCAACAAGGGCAAACGAACAGCCCGCGAAAGTACTTGAACTCTTGCCAGCGCTGCTTCTCGTCGCCTGGGGAAGGCCAAGCACTCGGGTCGTCAGAGAAGTGGCTTCCAAAGTTCTCAAGTTCTCCAGTCTGCAGGCTGATAAGGAACGGATTTGAGATTCCCGACACCTGCGGCGGGCTTATCTTGCTGATCTTGAGAAACTTATGCAAAGCTATGGCCAGTTCTGACCGCTCATAAGTGTATGGTCTGTGAACATCTCTGATTTCAACTTCGACGCGGAACCCGCGGCAGATGTCAAGAAGCCATTCCTCTTCTGCTTGACGGATGTCGTTTGCGGCACATTGGCCACTGCTGAGCTTCCCTTCGATTAGAGCATCACCAACTCTGTGGTCGTGAAATCTGGGTCCGAAGCTAGGATCTAGGGCCGTGATACGTTTGAAGACCCAAGATGATTGTGGAAGGTGCTCTTTGAGATACGCGAAGAGTCGCTCATCGTGAGTAACAAGAAGGACTTGGAAGTCGGCGAAATGAGCTGCAATCATGGACGCAATTGCTCTCCGGTGATCCGCGTCATAGGAGGTGACCACGTCGTCCAGCACAACCAAGGGCACTCGGTTGTTGAATAGTTGAATAGCGGCCAAGCGCAAGCTAAGTGCCAGTGTATGCACTTGAGAATCACTGAGATAGCCGCTTGGTGCAACGCCCTTTCGATTAGGTGAGAAATCAACCAACAGGCTGAGTTGTGGTTGTCTGGTCTCTGTGGACAAGTCAAGTGTAATAGCCGGTGCCTCTGTTTGGTCAGCGTGGACGGCCCGGTAGAGCTCGTTGACTCTCTCTTTGAGCGTATCAATGACCATTTGTACGTGTGTTCTTATCTTGGACCCGACACTGGTTTCCAGTTCTGTGAGGGATTGAAGCAGAGCGCGTGCTGCCACGCGGGTATTCTCATTCCGATCGGCTTCAACTTTCAGCTGAATGAGTTCGTCCAGAGTGGCCAAGCACTTGGCGTATGTATGATCCCCCTGTTGTTCCTCGATGCATTGCCGTTTTTTGTCCACTTGGGTCGTCACGGCTATTAACATACTCTTGACATAGGTGGAATCTGGCAGTGGCTGATTCAATTGCCAGACCTCGAGCTGAGCGACGTAGTCCTCCACATCCTCAGCCTGTGTGACAAACCGAGCAGCTCTGAGTGCTGCCTGAGCACTTCTAAGAGCGGTGATCGCATCCGCACGCCTTTGGTGGGTCGTGGAGTTGGCCGCTGTCAGCGCTTTGACGGCGCTGTTGTACTTCTCAAGAGTGGCAATCTGGGTTTTTAGATGCAGGGCTATGTCTTCCCTGCTGCCTTTCGCAGTGTCTTGGAGTGGTGTGTCACACACGGGACATGCCTCAATCTCTAGGGAAGTATTGTCGAAGAGTGCTGAGGCCGCATCCCAGACTTCCTTGAACACAGCGTCTGAAGACTTGGCACGCTCCTCTGTCTCGTTCTTTGTGGCCTTGACCGCTACTGCTGCGGCCGATTCCAAATTCATGATTGCGCCCGTTTCTGATATGGAACCGTCATCTTCGTTTGGCTGCTGCTGATAAACTGCCTGAGCCTTCTCCGACACTTCATTGAGCGCAGCTATCCCGACACTCTTGTCCTCCTGCTCCTTTCGTTCGACTATGAATTGATAGGTAGCATCTTGCGTGTCCAGTTTGTTGATGGTCAGAGTAGAATCCATAGGCTGAAGTTGAGTCGCATTGAACCAGACTAGGACTTCTCCCTCATCCCAGGATGTGATGCTCTGCTTCGTGATCCGGCGCACGTCGCGGTCATACTTTTCAGCTGGAGCGTTGGTGGCAAGATCCTGTTGCAGCTGGAGTCGGAGACTCCGAAGGTTGCGCTCAATAGCTATGAGTGGTGTTAGACCGAACCATCCGGAAACCTCCTGATATCGGTCAAGAGGAGTCTGGTCCTCCACAAAACGACGCAACTCATAGCCACGAATTAGGAAGTTGAGCTTGCGCACATGCTTGACGATTACCGCTGCATCAGGACAGTCCTCGCACTGCTCTGAGCTTCGGACGCCTTCGAAGGAACCCGAATTGGTGGCAAAGCTGATTCTGACCTGAGATGTGACACCTGCTTCCTCAGCTTCGACGTGTCCCAAAGCGTCTCGGCCGGCTTGAGTGCCAGAAAGGAAAATTGGGGGACGTAATTGACTATCTTGAC
>DFBQ01000033.1:0-10386 GCA_002367355.1 Deltaproteobacteria bacterium UBA3076
CAAGAGAAAAAGACCAATCCATACCTTACCAGGGATTGATCTCCTGAAAAAGGTCCTGATCTCCTGTCCGGTTGGTCTTCCTATCTGCAGTGTGTGGGATGATCTGGTCTCTGCTGTAAGGCAGAACCAGGTCATAATTGTCAGCGGGGAGATAGGTTCCGGGAAGGCCACTCAATTGCCAAAAATATGCCTCGCAGCAGGAAGGGGTACGCATAGGAAGATTGCCTGTACACAACCGAGGAGGGTGGCAGCTATAACAGTGGCTGCCAGAGTTGCCGAAGAACTGGGGCCTCAAGGACCCAGACTCGTGGGTTACAAAATACGCTTTAAAGACAGTACTGGGCCTGAAACCAGGATCAAATTTGTAACAGATGGCATGCTCCTGGCTGAAGTGCAGCGAGATCCCAAACTCAGGACGTATGATACCATAATTGTAGATGAGGCCCATGAGAGAAGCCTCAATATAGACTTCCTCCTGGGGATACTCAGAAGACTCCTGCCGGTCAGGCCTGAACTAAAGGTCATTATCACATCCGCCACAATGGACACTGCACATTTCTGCCAGGCATTCGGCAAGGTCCCTGTAATAGAAATTGCAGGTCGCGCTTATCCCGTGAAGATACAATACAGTCCTACAGAACAAGATGAAGAATCTGATATAACTACTGTTGAAAAGGTTATTTTTGCAACGGAGGAGATTAGAAAGAGGGATCCCTTTGGTGACATACTTGTCTTTCTTCCCACGGAAAGAGAGATACTGGAAACCGTCAAGATCCTGAAGGCCGGGTGCGAGGATGAGGTCCTGGTACTTCCCATGTACGGCAGACTGGCCGCTTCTGACCAGAAGCGCATATTCAGGCCGGCCCCTGTTCAGAAGATCATAGTAGCTACGAACGTAGCCGAAACCTCCATTACAGTCCCTGGAATCATGTATGTGGTGGATTCGGGTTTGGCTAGAATTGCCCGCTATAACGTCAGGTCCCGCACAAAGGCACTTCCAATCGTTCCCATATCAAGGGGCAGCGCGGACCAAAGGGCGGGACGTGCAGGGAGGGTCCATGCCGGGGTCTGTGTCCGGCTTTACAGCGAAGAGGACTACGAGGATCGGCCCGAATACACTTTGCCTGAAATCCGCAGATCAAATCTGGCCGAGGTCATACTGCGTCTTTATGCAATGAAACTTGGGCCTGTTGATAAATTTCCTTTTGTGGATGCCCCATCTTCCCAGGCCATAAAAGAGGGATTTACCACCCTGAGAGAATTGAGGGCCCTGAATGCAGCAGGCAAACTGACCGGGACAGGGCGAATTATGGCAAGGCTGCCTCTTGATCCGCGAATTTCAAGGATGATCATTGAGGCCCGGCATGAGAATGCACTGAAAGAGGTTGTCATAATTGCGTCGGCCATGAGTATCCAGGATCCCAGAGAACGCCCGGCAGATAAAGAAAGCCAGGCAGACCAGGCCCACTACTTCTTTAAGGACCCTTCTTCTGATTTATTGACCTTTATCAAGATGTGGAATGCCTATCACAAAGAGCTGAAAGCCGGGCGCAGCAGGAATCAGATACGAAAATACTGCAGAGAGAACTTCCTCTCCTACAACAGGATGCAGGAATGGAAGGATATCCATGATCAGATAATGGATATCCTCCAAGAAGCGGAAGAATTCCCCCAAATCACCAAATTCCCTCTCAATCACCAAATCACCAAATCACCAAATCACTCAATCAATAGGTCCATTCATTGTTCTGTTCTCTCGGGCTTTTTGGGGCAGATTGCCCTTAAGCAGGAGGGGTCCCGCTACCTCGCAGCCCGAGGGAGAGAGGTCTTCCTCTTTCCGGGTTCCTCACTTTACAAAAAAGGCCCTAAGTGGATAGTGGCGACAGAGCTCATACGGACATCCAGGCTTTTTGCCAGGACAGTGGCTGCCATTGAACCCGAATGGATAGAAAAACTGGCTGACGATCTTTGCATACACAGCTATTCGGATCCACATTGGGAAAAACGCCGTGGAGAGGTAATGGCATGGGAGAGGGTCACGCTTTTTGGTCTCCCGATAGTTGAAAGACGAAAGGTCAGATACTGGAAAATTGATCCGACCGAGTCCAGGGAGATCTTTATACGACAGGCACTGATTTCAGGTGAGTTTAAAAACAAGTACCCATTTCTTGTCCACAACATGGAGTTGATTTCAGAGGTCCAAGACCTGGAGGACAGGACCAGGCGACGGGATATCATGGTGGACGAGGAAACTCTCTATTCCTTTTATGACCAAGGGTTGAGTGAGATAGAAAAAATACTGTTCAAAGACAAATCCTACAAGGGGAAGAAAAGCCCGGGGTCTGAAGTGATATGTAATGAGCGTTCTCTTGCCAGGGCATTGCGTATTTCCAACAATGACGTTCCTGCTCTATGCCTTACAAAAGAAGATTTGCTCAGATCAATCCCGGATACCGACGTGGTCGTCCAGTTTCCAGGACACATAAAGGTCTCGGAACACAGACTCTCACTAAGTTACCGCTTTTGCCCGGGTGACGAGGCGGATGGAGTTACTGTAAAGATCTCTTCGGGCATACTTGCCTCTTTATCCCCGGAGCCCTTTGAGTGGTTGGTCCCAGGCCTGCTCCAGGAAAAGATCACCTATCTCCTGAAAACGTTGCCCAAGCAGATTCGCAAACACCTTGTACCCATACCCAGGGTCGCGAAAAATATAAGGAAAAAACTCAAAAAAACTGAGAAGGGCCTGCTTAGCTCATTACAGGAAGAACTTTTCAGGCAATATGGCATACATATAGAAAGGAAAATGTGGCCACGGTCTGAAGACATCCCCTATCACCTCTTGATGAGATTCGAGGTAATAGACCGGAATGGAAAAGTCCTTGATTCAGGGCATGACCTCAACCGCATACAGGATAGATGGAAAAAGTCCCCTTCTACTTTTGATCAAAATGATCCCGAATGGTTAAAGATCAAGGCCGGATGGGAAGTGTCAGGGCTCAATCTGGGAAATCTTCCTGATCTTCCGAGTTCGGTCATGAGCTCTTCAGGAGACAAAGAGAATCCCATAAAGGCCTTTCCAGGACTTGTTGTAGAAGATAGCAGTGTATGTATAAGGCTTTTTCTCAATCAGGATGAAGCCCTTTCAAAAACCCGGCAAGGGGCAAGGCGACTCCTCGCCGATTACCTGGGCAAAGAGCTTGGATATCTCAAAAGAAACTGTGTCCCCGGCGGTCTGTCGCTAAAGGCCTGCATTGCCTTTGGAGGCACACAGAAGCTGCGTCAATCTGTATATGCCTTTCTCTACAAAGAGCTGTTAGGAACCTGGAAGCAAATCCCGAGCAGATCCGATCTTATCAAGAAGGCCAGGGAATTGGAGGGAAAAGTTTTTCAGCAAGCTGGCCCGATCATACAGTTACTGGAAAAAGTGCTTGAGGCCCATATCGCAGCGAAGCAAGAAATAAGGCGTCTTCAAAATACTATAAAAAGCACTAAGAGCCGTTCTCCAGTCCTCAAATACCTTGAAGTAGAGCTAATAAGACTCACTCCGCCGAACTTTCCTGAAAATGCAAGGCTGGACCAGCTTCCCGACCTGCCACGATACCTGAATGCCCTGGCTGTCAGAGCCCAGAGGGCATACGTTGATCCCCTGAAAGATATGGCAAAGGCAGCCGGATTAGAGCCATTTTTGCTGCACCTCAACGAGGCCAAGACCCATCTTGAGGCGAAGAAAGAAACAGAGCTTGAAGAAGAGATCAGGCACTTTGAAACGCTCATTGATGAATACAGGGTATCTATATTTGCCCCTGAACTTGGCACGGCAATATCGATCTCTCCCAAGCGTCTCTCTGAGGCCTGGGAGAGGCTAAGGGCCCTTTTGTGAAAAAATACCTGGACGATCAGGATGACCTGACCGCCAGGATGACACGGTCTGTCATTTCATCTACAGAAACTCCGGATAAAATCCGTAGACAGAGCTTGTCGATAATATCCGTCACAACATACCGGTCATGACCGATCTCAGGGACTTTTGTTAAGAAACCTTTTTCATCAAGGGCCTTTAAGGATAAAGCAATACTACTCTGGGCAAGGCCGATCTTGCCAAGACTCTCCTTGGAAAAGATACTTTGATATTCATCCTCCATGCCTGATATAGCCTGAAAAGTCTTCCGCTGGACAGGTGTTAACTGTCCAATATGGGCCTGAAAAGGCAAAAGCTCTTCCAATAAAAAATCCCTCAAAGCTATGCCTAAGGCCTCTGGCCAATCAATTCCACTTGTCTTTTCGGTGTCGCAGAGATTCCATAGGTTATGCATCACCTTTTGTAGCCCATATGGATGGCCATCCAAAAAACGGCAGACAACCTCAGGAATGACTTTTGGGATATCAATGCCGAGGGTCCTGGAAAAATTTTCTTCCGCAAAAGGAATAAAGAAATCTTCTTGTAGGCTGTTAATGTCAAGGGACTTAATTCCCCGATAAAACATACGGGCCCTGTCGGAAAACATCTTCCGCAGAACAGTATTTTTTGAACCACAGAAGACAACTGAAAATCCCTCCGGCCTCTTCTGAAACACGCCCCGAAAGAGCTTTTCATAAATGTGATCCTTATTATCCGGGGCATATATTATCTCCTGGAACTCATCAAAAGTAACAAGAACACGTCGATCTATGAGTTCCGGAAGACTGGTCAGCAGTTCCAGGCGTATAAGACTTTCAGCTATCAATGACCCCGCATCTTTAGATTTTAAACCAAGTCCAAAAGAAGGCGTCATTGTAACCGGATCAAAAGAGAGCTCAAGTGATACTTTTTTTGCTGCCAGGGCCTTTCTAATTTTTTTGCTCTTAGGGAGCGCCTTTGTCAGGATTTCATCCAGGCGAATAACAAGTTCCCGTAAATTGGGAACAAAAGTAAAATCAAGCTCAATCCGTATCCAATCATTACCGAGACGTCCCTCCAATTGGTTCAAAATAGAGGTCTTCCCACAGCGCCTCGGACCATACAAAACAACAAGACCTGAATTTTTCGCCTCTCTGATGAGAGTCTGAAGCTCCTTCTCCCTGTTGCAAAATGGTTCACCCCATTTTATAGGTCTTGTCAAAAATGGATTTCGTAAAAGAAATTTCATGTTTTATGTTTCATAGATTATGAAACTTTTGTCAACCCAATTCCAGCATTTTTCGCATTTTTTCTTATTTTACCCCCTCCCCTGTCGGATTATCCTGGATTATGTATGACAAATTTCGACCTGTGCGGTTACACGTCAGATTGTGCAACACACGAAAAAGAAAAGGATTATCACGAAAGCACGAAATACCGAAAAGAATATCAGTAACTTGATAGTATGTGAATTTTCTTTTTAGACACGGATTTCACGGATTACACAGTATAAACCTAACCCATAGCCATCAGTGTAAGCCGTGTCTAAAATTTTCTAAGCCCGAAAGGCGCTAAGTTTATTTCTATGTCTTATTTCGTGTTTTCGTACCTTCGTGTTTTCGTGATTAATTTTGAGTAGTTTCTTAACCGTACAGGTCCAAATCGTTCAAGTTGATAGCTAAAGAACAATTTATTGCCGACATTGGTGTCGGTATCAAAACACAGCAGCTTGGAATATTCGATTTTAGGGCGTTTCTTAATATTGCGATGTTGCTGATCGAAAGTGAACGGGCCCGCATGCTGCGGCAGACTACTCAGGAAAAATGGAGCTTAGGGGGAATGGTCAAAAAGTTTTATGCCCACAGTCTTGAAGGACAGCTGCCTGACAAATGGCAGCCGCTTGAGGATCATTTGAAAAACGTAGCGGAAATGGCCAGAGATTTTGCCAAACCATTCGGTGGCGAGCACTGGGCCTATCTGGCCGGGTTATGGCATGATCTGGGGAAATACGCTGATGCGTTTCAGGCAAAACTATACGTCGAAAACGGCTTTGAAAGTCATATTGAAACCAGGCCGGGAAAAGTAGTTCACTCGGAGGCGGGTGGCCATTTGGCAACTGTGAAGGGCTGGAAAGGAGCGGACCGCATTCTTTCCTGGCTCATCATGGGGCATCATGCCGGATTGACGGATTATTTCACGGATGAAATCGGAGCGAAAGCGCTTGAACCGAAAATGCGCAATTCGATCCATTCAGAACAGATTCTCAAGAATGTTCCTGAAATGATTGCAAACCAAACCATGCCTAATCAGGTAATCCCTCCGGGCGCTGATCCCGCCTTTTTTATTCGCATGCTTTTTTCCTGTGTTGTCGATGCTGACTTTCTTGATACCGAAACCTTCATGAATAAAGCCAAGGCTGGACTTCGGAACCGGGAATACCCCCCGATGCAATTTTTATTGGAAAGCTTTGATGAATTTATGATGCGTCTGTGCAGCAAAGCAAAGCCGAGCCCTGTCAATGAAACACGGGCTGAAATCCTGAAACAGTGCCGACAGGCGGCGGAAAGCAAACCCGATGTGTTTTCGTTAACAGTGCCGACAGGCGGCGGCAAAACTTTATCCTCTTTGGCCTTTGCCCTTCGTCATGCGGTCAAATATAAAAAAACCGCATCATTTATGTTATCCCCTACACCAGCATTATCGAGCAAACCGCAAATGTTTTTCGGCAGATTCCCGGTTTTGAAGATGTGGTGATAGAACATCACAGTAATGTGGCGGAAACGGATGAAGACAAGGAAACAGCACGTAATCGGCTGGTCGCCGAAAACTGGGATGCGCCTCTGATCGTTACGACATCTGTGCAATTTTTCGAATCGTTGTATGCCTGCAAAACAAGCCGGTGTCGCAAACTGCATAATATCGTCAACAGCGTCGTTATTTTGGACGAGGCTCAGTGTCTTCCGCCCGAATATCTTCGCCCGTCGGTCTTTGCCATCCGTGAACTATTCCGCCACTATCACGTCACACCAGTGCTTTGTACTGCAACGCAACCGGTCCTGACCCGGACCAAGGAATTTGACTTCAATTTCAAGGAAGGTTTTGGATCCGTTACTGAAATCGTCGAAAGCCCCGGCCAACTGGCCGAAAGACTGAAGCGAGTAAAAACGCAATTATATCGCAATGGCCTGACTCCGGTCGATTTGCCTGAGATTGCAGAATCAATCCTGGCAGAGGAAGAAGCTGTGCTCTGCATCGTTAACCGTAAAGAGGATGCTCGATCACTGGCCCGCTTGCTTTCACCAGAAAAAACCTTTCATCTGTCAACCAACATGTGCGCCGAACATCGGTCTAATACCCTCGAAAAGATTAAAAACAGGTTGATTAACCATACATCTCCTTTTTTTGTAATCAGCACATCCTTGGTCGAGGCCGGGGTAGATATTGATTTTCCCGTTGTGTATCGCGCCCTTGCCGGCCTTGACTCTATTGCCCAGGCAGCCGGCCGATGCAATCGTGAAGGAAGGCTTCCTGCTTTTGGCAGAACCATTATTTTTGTTCCAAAGGACCAACCAGGGTATGTGCGGCAGCCTGCTGGAATTGCGCAGGAATTGTTGCACGGCAAAGATCTGGCCAATTTGCTTACCCCTGCAAACTACGAAAGGTATTTCCGACAACGCTTCTGGCAGCTTGGTGAAGCCGCTCTGGATATGAAAGATATCCTGCAATTATCTTCTGGACGTGGAATGAGCTACTATTTCCGTACAGCAGCCAAGCGTTTCCGGTTTATCGAGGATGACTGGCAGCAATCAGTGATAGTACCATATGGCAACGCTGTCGAACTCATCGCCCGTCTCACCGCAGAACCGTGGAACCAGCGCACACTGCTAAGGAAACTGGGGCGTTACTCAATCAGTATTCCCAGACATCTTGTCGGACCATTGGCAGCCAGGGACTATCTCCGCGAAAGCGGTTACCCCGGTCTTTTTCTGCTTGATTATAGCCTGTACGATGATGCCTATGGGTTCATTCCTCCCGATGAATCTGTGGGCATTGATCCTGAAAAATTTTTTGCGTGAACCAAAGGAGAAAGAATCATGAAAAAAAGCAATCCTTTCCGGTTGCGGGTAAGGGGCGAAAATGCATGTTTCACCCGGCCGGAAATGAAAGTAGAGCGTGTCAGTTATGATGTAATGACACCTTCAGCAGCGCGCGGCATTCTGGATGCCATACTCTGGAAGCCCGCCATCTCCTGGCGAATTCTGCAGATCGACGTTTTGAATCCGATCAAATGGGAATCTGTGCGGCGCAACGAAGTGGGCGCGGTCATCCCGGCCCGGAATGTGACGACCGCCATGACCCAGGGCACCGGTACACTTGGGCTTTATATAGAAAAAGAACGTCAGCAGCGGGCCGGACTTTTTCTCCGGGATGTCGCCTATCTCATACACGCGGAATTCGAGATGACTGATCAGGCTGGTGAAGAAGACACCGTAACCAAGTTCGAGCAAATGTTCATCCGTCGTGCCTCCAATGGCCAATGTTTTCAACGGCCCTATTTCGGCTGTCGGGAATTTCCCGTGGACTTCGAGTTCATTCAGAGAGAGGCCGGGCCTATCTCCGCCATTGCGGAGACCCGCGACTTGGGCTGGATGCTTTACGATCTCGACTATTCCGGTAGGGAACCCATGCCGCAGTTTTTTCATGCCCGCATGGGAAACGGCTGCATTGATCTCAGAAACGTGGAGGTGCGGTCATGATCCTCAAGGCACTGGCTGACTACTACGACAGAATGCGCAATGATCCTGACTGTGATGTTGCGCCGCCGGGATTTGAAAAGAAGCCTATCCCTTTCCTGATTCTTATCAGCAAGAATGGCCGGTTTGTCAATCTTCGGGATACCAGAACAGGAGAGGGAAGAAAGAGAATCGCCCGTGAGTTTAAGGTGCCTCAAGGAGAAAAGAAAGCATCTGGTATCAAAGCAAACCTGCTCTGGGACAACCCCCAATATGTGCTTTGTATGGCGAAAAGTGATTCAGAAAAAGATAAAAAAAGAGCACAAGACGCCTTTGTTGAGTTTAAGCGAAGAATCGAAGAGACCTTTAACGGCGGTTTCATTGACGAAGGAATAAGTGCTGTCAAGAATTTCCTGTCGAAAAAAGATTTTTCGACACTTTTTCAACATGAAGCATGGCAGGAAATTCAGGAAAATAATCTGAACCTGACTTTTATGCTGGAAGGAGAGGATGGTCTGGTGTCTCAGAGGAAAAACGTAATTGATCGTATCATAGAATACATGAAGCCATCAGGTAACCTTCAGGCATGTGCGGTTTCAGGGAAAATGGAAGCCCCGACTGCCCTGCATACAGCCATAAAAGGAGTGTGGGGTGCGCAGTCATCCGGAGCAAATATTGTTTCCTTTAACCTAAACGCTTTTCGTTCTTTTGGAAAAAAACAGGGTTTGAATGCTCCGGTTGGACAACAAACGGTTTTTGCCTACACCACCGCCTTGAACACCCTCCTGGCAAAGGGTTCCCGGCAGCGCATGCAGGTGGGTGATGCCAGCACGGTGTTTTGGGCCAAGGGGAATCATCCCTTTGAACAGGATTTCTCCTGTTTTCTCGGTGAACCGGCAAAGGGCGAAGAACCGGATTACGGCAAAATTCGTTCTCTGCTGAACGCGTTAAAGACAGGCGTGTTGCCCGAGGAAGACAGCATGCCATTTTATGTCCTGGGCCTTGGCCCCAATGCTTCCCGGATTGTCATTCGCTTTTGGTACGAAGGATGCGTCCGCGATCTCAAGCGGAAAATCGGTCGGCATTTCGAGGATATCGAAATTGTCCGCGCACCGCATGACCGCGAATTTCTCTCGCTTTTTCAATTGTTGGTTTCAACGGCAACGGAGGGCAAAGCGGACAATATCCCGCCTAATCTCGGCGGAGAAGTGGCCCGCGCAGTCCTGACCGGCACCGGTTACCCTCGTACCCTGCTGGCGAATGCGGTACGCCGCTGCAAGGCCGAGCAGAAAGTAACCTATGCCCGAGCGGCTATTATTAAAGGGTTTTTAACTCGTGATTCACGACTTCGAGGAATAACAACAAAGGAGGTTCAAATGGCATTGGACAAAACAAATGAAAATACCGGATATGTGCTCGGGCGGTTGTTTGCTGTGCTGGAGCGTATCCAGGAACAGGCCCAGACCGGACTTAACAAGACAATCCGCGATACCTATTTCGGCGCTGCGACCAGCAATCCGATGGTTACATTCAAACGGCTGCAGGATCTGGCCATTCACCATCTGGCCAAGATGCGCAACACCGGGAAAAATACGGTGTGGCTGGACAAGCTCATGCAGGAAGTGGTGGATAAAATTTCCGCCAGTGGCATTCCTGCAACTTTGGCTCTTGAGGATCAAGGACGTTTCGCCATTGGTTACTACCATCAGCGCCAGAATTTTTTTAATAAAAAAGATGATGAAACCAGAGGAGAGGAAAAATGAGTGAAGCAATCAA
>DFBQ01000033.1:10474-13112 GCA_002367355.1 Deltaproteobacteria bacterium UBA3076
TGCCTGAAACGCAAGGTTAGGAATTATATAGGTCTTTTAAAAAAAGAGCAGCCTCCGTATGAAATTTATATAAAGGAAAAGGCAGTCTTAACCAATCAGCAAAAAAAAGCATATGATACACTTTCTGCCGAAGAAACAGAAAAAAGTTCACAGGCGGAACAAGCAAAACAATGGATGTGCAAAAATTTTTTTGATATCCGTACATTCGGTGCGGTCATGTCACTTAAAGAATTCAACTGCGGTCAGGTCCGCGGACCGGTTCAAATTAGTTTCTCTCGAAGTGTGGACCGGATTTTTACCGGCGAACATACCATCACACGCATGGCTGTAGCCACACAAGCGGAAGCAGACAAACAGAAAGGCGACAACCGGACAATGGGGAGAAAATTTACCGTCCCTTACGGCCTTTATCTCACCCATGGTTTCATTTCAGCGCCTTTTGCCAAACAAACCGGCTTCAGCGAAGAAGATTTAAAACTTTTATGGGATGCGTTGATAAATATGTTCGATCACGACCGTTCAGCCGCTCGTGGCGAAATGACGGCCTGTAAACTGATTGTATTCAAACACGACAGCGAACTCGGCAACGCCTCGGCCTATAAACTTTTCGATCTGGTAACGGTCAACCGTTCCGGAGACGGCAGCGCGCCGCCGAGGTCATTTGGCGATTATGAAGTAACCATTGACAAAGAGAATGTGCCGGCAGGGGTTACTGTAAATGAGATGATTTAGAAAGGAGAGTAAAAATGGAGGCTTGGATGTGAATTCCGATCTTGGCAAAATCATCTTGTATCAGTCTGAGGATGGACGGGCTGCCCTTGATGTGCGTCTTCAGGATGAAACCGTCTGGCTGACCTTAAACCAGATGGCGGAGTTGTTAGATAGGGACAAATCCGTTATTTCCCGTCATCTTGGGAATGTTTTCCAGACCGGTGAGTTGGCAAGAGAAGCAGTTGTTGCAAAAAATGCAACAACTGCCTCGGACGGTAAAACATACCAGGTCGATTACTATAACCTGGATGCCATTATTTCCGTGGGCTACAGGGTAAATTCCAAACGCGGCACCCAGTTTCGCATCTGGGCTACCACTATTCTAAAAGACCATCTGATGCGTGGTTATTCGCTAAATCAGCGCAGACTGGCCGAGAAAGGCGTGGAAGAGGTGCGGCAGGTTTTGAGTCTGCTTGCAGGCACCCTGGAAAGTCATAACCTTGTCAGCGATGAAGGACTGGCCGTCTTAGAAGTCGTCAACCGCTATGCAAGGACCTGGCAGCTTCTTCTGCAATATGACGAAAATAATCTGCCTGCTCCGGAGACAAAACACGTTGCCAAGTCCAGCCTGGAGATTGATAAGGCCCGTCAGGCCATTTCCGCCTTAAAAAAAGAATTAATGATCAGGAAAGAGGCGAGTGAAATTTTTGGCCAGGAGCGTGGCAATGCTCTTTCCGGAATTATCGGAGCAGTGCAGCAAACATTCGGCGGTAAGGATCTTTATCCAAGTGTTGAGGAAAAGGCGGCCAGTGTCCAACATCGCTTTGGCAGTACCCAGTCGTATTCTGCCAGTTCTACCCAATGTGCCACAATGTTATCCATATAACCTTATTGCCTCTCCCCTTTTCTTACTAATTTATCACCTACGCACCATGAGCTGCGACTTTTTCAAGCCTTCGAACATGAAAAATTTCATTTTTTTTGATCGCATCAATTTTGGATTCTTCAACGACCAGTACGGCGATAGTTTCACCAATTGCATTAAAAACTTCCAGCGAATAGCCTGTTTCCTGCCCCGGTTCTCCGTCGTGTTTTTCTACAATGGTGGCTAAATCACCTTCATGAAGCCCATATTCAGGGAAATCTTCTTTCAAAGCTACGCGTGTGAAAAGCTGGTAAGCCATAATTAGCCCTCCTTATCAGGAAACAAAGTGATAAATTTTGTTCGCTGAGATATGTTCTCTATCATCCAATTGGATTTCCGAACCGGCTGATCCAACTCCAGCTCTTTTATGGCTTGCTTTTTTAACCTCATAAAAAAATCGCCTTCTTATTTTTTCCCCGTTACCACCTTCTTCTCTGCTGGCAGATCCCCAAACCTTCCATAGTTTGCTTTAACCCCATCATCCAGATCCAGAATATCCTCAACCCTCCCCTACTCTCTCAACATTAAAGTCGCTCCCCTCTTTTGGCCGATTATAACATAATAGTTTCGTACTTACTCAAGAACAAGCGTCGGTGGAAGATCAGGCTCGGGGAGAAGAGAAAAAAGCTCTTAGGAAAAAGTAAAAAACTATGCTCTCTGTGAGCTTGGTGAGAGATTCGGAGCGTCGTCAGAAGATCGCAGGCGTTTCAGCCTTGCGCATGAACTTGGCCACCTTGTTGAGGAAATTGCGGCTGCAATCGCACTCTGCGTTGGGTACCAAGACACATCTGAGTCAAAGGTTAGGGCATGACTGAATATTATGCACATAGTCTTGAAGGACAGCCGCCTGACAAATGGCAGCCTCTTGAGGATCATTTGAAAAATGTCGCAGAAATGGCCCGTTCATTTGCCGAGAAATTTGGCGCTGGGGATTGGGGTTATCTGGCATGATTTAATAATTTAAGGTGGTTTATGATGGATGCTCTTCCGCTAGTACTTTGA
>DFBQ01000066.1 GCA_002367355.1 Deltaproteobacteria bacterium UBA3076
TATGTCAAATTCAAGAATTCACAAGACAATAGTCTTGGCATGCCTCTACCGGCAGGGATTATGCGCTTGTACAAGCAGGATTCTGATAAAAGCCTGCAGTTTATAGGCGAAGACAGAATAGAGCATACTCCGAAGGATGAGGAAGTGAGGCTGAAAGTCGGTGAGACGTTTGATGTGGTAGCAGAGAGGATACAGACAGACTACAGGCAGATTACCACAAGGCTTTATGAATCTGAGTGGGAGATCACACTGAGAAACCATAAAGAGGAAGATATTACAGTGGGCATAGTGGAACCATTATTTGGGAACTGGGCGGTAATCAGCAACAATTATCCTTATAAAAAGGTCGATGCCTTTACAATAAGGTTCGATGTGACGGTCCCCAGGGACGGCGAAGTGAAGGTAAAATACAGGGTCAAGGTCGGGATGTGAAACTGCCAAACTGTAAGCGTTTACAGAGTGCTGCAGATGCGAGGCGGAGGGTACGCAGACGTACTCCCTGTACTTCAAGTGCCCGACAACAAAGCAGATGCGGTGCCCTGTGAACGCTTACCCAACTTTATTCCAAATAGAACGTACCGCAACCGAAATGGGTATAATTGCCCAAGTGTAGAATAGATGCAATCTTAAGAAACGGAATAATAATACTGGGTATAGGTCCGAAAACCTGATAACCCGTCCAACGGCCGGGCATATGTGCCGGCGTGGCATTGAGGGCGGAATTCGGGTGTGGAAGTTGTTTGGACTGGGATATGGCTTCATCCAACACTCCCACCACTTCTTGCGAAAGGATGTCAGTCAAGTCAGCGGCACGACCAGACATTGCACCAAGTTTCATGCACCTGTTTACAAAGGCATTCAGCAGATACTCCATATTGAGACCCTGTCTCAGAGATACTGTATTCCGCGATTGCTCCTGGTATGTTTTAAAGACATTATCCAGATCAAATGGAGTCGCCCATATCAGCCTGTTGTAGGTGTGGTTTCCTCTTTTTTCGCTTAGCCCCTCTATCCACTGGGTAGGACTCGGCTCATAGGTGGTGTCCAGTTGCCCGTTCTGAATTACCGGCTCCCATGTATGTCCGTGAGCGCAGTAAACATCAGTGATGTCAAAATGTCCCCACAAACTGTTCCTTCTATTAAATTCAGATATTGGAGTGTAACCTGCTTTTTCCATAGCGGGCAGAATTGACTCGAGGAAAAAGCTGTGTCTGGCACATTCCCCAAAGAGTTTCAGCTCCCAGATTAACGGCTCACCCACCCCATAGATCTTTTTAGAAGTATGCGCCACAATACTGACCTCAACAGGCCATGGGGCATTTGATGCCGACGGCAAATCATAATACTTTACTTTTTTCTGATCTCGAGTACAAAAATTTTTCCAACGCTTCAGTGCCTTGCGCCAGTATCTTGCCTCTTTGGTCCCCAGATGTTCGGATATGATCGTACCGAGGACCCTTGAGATTTGAACGGCAGGATATGCAGATATACATCCCTGACTCCTGTTTACCCGCCATACGCACAGATATCGAACAAGATCAATCATGGAATATATCCACATACGGGAGGACTTCATAGAGTAAAAATATACGTTCACGAGGCCAATGGCGCATACTCCAGGCCTCCAGCATATCCCTGGCCTCGTGATCAATACGTCCCAATAACCGCCCCCACTGGAAATGGAGATTTCTGTGACCTGGTTTTAATAACATGTCCCTTATCTCGATCTGTTCGTCAGGCCTCAAGTTGTGACGGAATGTTACCCCCATATTCAAGATGGACAAAAAATCTTCTCCACTAAAGGTCAGCATTCCTCTTTTCTCCCGCAGATGGGGCTTAAATATCTGCAACGGACTGGAATAAAAACGAATCCTGAGCATATCCATAGGGAAATCGGCTTCATGATGTATGGCCTTGCACAAAACATCTCCCATACAGGTCCCATGACCAGGTCCTTTGGTTGGGAATATCTGTATTAGTCCCTTTATGTCTGAGCCGTGATATAGTAACAGCTCTTCCAACCACTTTCTCAACCCACGTCGCTGTAGTATCAACAAAAACCGGTTCTGATCATGGACATAAATCCCTTCAGTGAAGTCTTTACATGTTTCATTATTCAGATGCCAGGGTAATTCAGACACAAAGCCCCACAAGCAGACCACATTTCTGATAATCCGCCCAAGCCCTTCTGTCCTGTCCAGGATGGCAGAACAGGTCTTGCAGTATGATGAATCATCCTGCCGTTGGTATATTTTGCAACGCTCGCAAGGCGGTCTATCTGCAGAAAAAGGAGGGGCCGGAGGCTCATTTTTCAACGCATTCAGCCCCTCTGATCTTTCTCCTGCTAAATATGAGATAGTGCCAAGGAGCTCCGGCCCTTTAGTACACCGGCGAATCCAATCAAAGGGACTTAGCATTCAGGGCCTTCAGCAATTCGGAATGATGGGCTATCACCTTGGAATTCAGCCACTGATCGGCAGACAATGGTTTGCGCCATTTGCCATTCTTGTCCCCGGAATATCGGGCATTCCAGTCAATCAGATAGCTTTCCGGCAAAACACGCATTGTCAGGCTCCCAAACCCCAGATACCGGGCCTTGCCAACCTTGTGGGCCATGCCGTTTTCCATCTCCAGACACCAGATAAGACGCTGGAGTTCTTCCTTTTTCAGGTTCCAGAACCGTATACTCGTATGGAATTTCCCGCCGGGAAGTATTGCCCTTATATAATTTGCCTGAACGTCATCAGGGATCAGATCGTCCAATCTTTCTATGGACGGCGCAAGCGGAACATTGGGGAAGAGCCTCCACAACCCGGCGATTATGTTGAATTTTGCCTGGTTGCCCGGGACATTTTTCCACTCTTTGCCTGTCCATTGCCAATGACCATAGGGATAAGGAACCTTGAACCACGCGGTCTTGATATTTTTAAACACACCAAAGTCAAAGACCAGCCTTCCCATCAATGCCTGATTCTGTCCTGTACCCACCCATCCAAACAGGCTATCCGCCGGATTCAGTTTACTGATATCGGCACTGGGACTGCTGGATTCACTTGCTATGGAGTAAATGTGCCTTATCATTCCCTTGATCGTCTTGCTGGGCAGGACATAAGAATGACCGTCTCCACGAGCGTCCCTGGAAGGCGGAGATATACTGAAAAAATCCCAGCCATTAACCGGTTCTCCATTCAGGACCGCCGTGTAAAACGGTTCTCCACTCTCACGGACATGCACCGGAGTCAAGACTGTTCCCTCGATCATCAATTTACCCGAATAGCCTCCAAAAGAACTGTGAGAGATGAAGCCTCGGGATGCTATACGCGGCTCCTGGAAATCATCCACGTCCTTTTTCGATATTTTGGCAAGAGATGTCCAGATGGAAGCGGCATCCGGGCCTTCTATTTCTGCACGCTGCCATATACCATCTTTCTCAAACTGGACATTTCCAAAGAGCTTCTCAGTCATCTTGTCCGTTTTTGGGGCGAGCCATGTCAGCTTTTCAAGCCTGGCCTGGGTCCAGCCGAAACCGGATGTCTTTTCACCCCCTAAAGGGATGTCCCCCATCTGAAAATCATTCAACAGATGCGCAAAGACATTCAGGGCCGGTATGTCCTTTTCTGAGACATCGTTGACATCCAACCTCATGCGGAAACTCAGGTCTCTTCCATAAGCAAAAAGGAAATCAGTCTTGGCTTGCTCTACGGGCCGGCCGGTAGCCGGGTCCATACGCACCCCATCCATTGAGCACCATGCCTTTTGAGGACTATCCGGATTTGCCAGATAGGCATCTGAAAACTGGATACGTCCGGGCTGACGCTGTTTTCCAAACAACCAGTCCAGGACATCTCCGGTTTCACGGCTTTCTCCCCAAAGCGTAGTCAGAACCTGGGATGCCCGCTTGCGAAAGGCCCCTTTTATGGTGCTGCCGGGTATGTAAACCTCCCATTTGCCCTTCTCCTGAGCAGACGGAGACCATGTGAACATCTTCATGAATACCGTGTCATAAGGCTTTCCATAGGCCTGAGAAATTTCTCTGTTTGAAGGACCGCCGGCACGAAAATCCGTATTCTCCGGCCTGGAAAGCTCCACCCTGGTATGATCCCTATATGCCTTAAGCACGGCAATGCAATTTTCATCATTGACAATGCTCTTTCTCAAGTTGCGGGTATTCACCATATGGCGGTAACTGACACGATTATGAGATTGTAAAAACTCTCTCCATATCCCATCTGTTACTCCTTTGGGAACAGCTCTGGGATCATCCCATTGTCTTTCAGTGATCTCTCCGTTCATGAGCATGTTCTTGATCTGAATGTGTTGCAGCCGGCTGGTTATCTCTTCGTCTACCCATACGTCGCTTTCCAGCAACTTCTGTTGTTGATCCACTTGATTATATAGTCCCGGCAAGACATCCTCGTCACATGCCTTGATAATCAGTTTTTCGAATTTGGATTGGTCATCTATGGCTGCTGCCAGGTCATCAGCTATATCCTGAACAATGCCAAGCTTACCTGCCATCTCCTGCCATGCGTCTCTATCCAACTCATGGACTACCTTCTGTTCATGTTCAAGTATGTCCAGAATCCTTCTGGACTTCTTGGCATTCTTGCCAAGAGTGTCATAAAAGGCATCCTCAGCGGCCTCGCGGCTGGGGAAGTTCCGGTCTACAAGTGGTTCAATTTTGCTCAGGACTTTTTTGGAAATAGCATGTTTACCTTTGGAAAGTTTGGCCAATGCAGATTTAGGGAATGTCCAGGCCGCTTCGGTTCGAGATGAACGCTGGGTAATCCAGCCGGTTATAGCGCGCGGCAAAGACCTGGCCAGTTTTGCCTTCCACTTATCCACATCAGAGACGTTGCCGCCTATGGCTATCTCCAGACGACCCCGTATAGCACCGGGAATCTGACTCATCCCCTGTAAGAACAGTTTGCCGTTTGTGTCTACAAACGAAGGTTGATCCGACTCCACCTTGCCCCAGTTCCAGCCTATGAGAATGGGATTTTCAGCATCCAGGCTCAGATTTACACTGATATGATTTGGTTTGGGAGAAAGCTCCGGCAGTTTGACCGGCTTTGGCAGTGAGGCATCCAGTTCCAGGCGGCAGCGTCCAAGTCCCTTGGTCTTTCCAGCCCCGAACCAGAAACGGCCTTCCTCCAGTTCTTTCAGTAAATAATATAGACCTGCCTGATTATCTTCAGACTTCAGCATTTTATCATTGAGCATGAGCTTGAAATCAAACACGCAGTTTCTGAAGGTGGTTTCCATCTTGTAATTGGCATTGGCCTCAGCAGCCCAGCGATCTTTGTCCAATTTGATCCCCATCCGGAGATCAAAAAACCTGTCCGGATTGTAGTATTCCGGCTTGAGACGACAATCAACCTCTGTTATAAGCCCCATTGGCATGGACTTGCCATAGAGCCTTTGCCACAGCCTGTTTAGCAGACCGATGTTTCGCCCGTTTCTGGATTCACCGATGAATGCATCCATCAGCGATTCAGCGGTCCCTGCTATCTCGCCCGCCAGGGAAATCATCATGGTCGAGCCGTCACCATCCCTGGTAAAAAGGGTCTTCCGGGCATTTCCGCGGTAGATAGGTGCTTCTGCGATAAGCTTTCCTCTAATAATCATAAGTTATCTCCTTTTCGAACCTCCGACTATTCATTATTGGACGCACGGTACATAGTTCTGCGGTGGATATACCTTCTGTTTGTAGATGCCGCACTGATGAAGCATGGTCCTAAAACCAAAACTATCCATTGATCTGTCAATTTACGATTCCAGACAAATATTTCTTTGTGCAATTTCCTTTTGCAGAGAAATTGATAATGGTTTAGAGTGATTCATAGTAGCTCCTTTGTTTAGTATTTTTAGCATGTTAGCCAATTCAAGTATACTAAATTGGAGCTGCTTTTTCAATTGTTTTTGCTATTTTTTCAGTATGTTGAATGTTTTTTCGGTAACTTCTCAATAAGTCCGGGCAAATCATATTTTGCGACTATCTGCTGGATTCCCGCCTTCGCGGGAATGACGG
>DFBQ01000163.1:0-1314 GCA_002367355.1 Deltaproteobacteria bacterium UBA3076
TGTATTATGACACAGCCTGAGATGTGGTGAGATCGGCTCGTCTGTAAGGTAAAAATTGCTGATAATAGATGAATTTGAGAACATGTTTACGCTCCACTAAGATTTTTAACGCCATTTCTTCCCGATTTTCTCGGCACTGCTGGAACTCCGCACTTTTATCTTAAGCACCGCCACAATGTCCCCGAGGCATCATTGACACTGCCCCTTTGATTATAGAGTGCTCACACATCCATCAGGTCCGACTTTGTCGGATTCCTTCGAAGATCGACTCAGAAAGTCTAAATATTTCAATGTCGCTTCCTCTATCCCCTCAAATTCATATGCTTTACGCTGTTAGGTTGTGATCTAATCTAAGGTATAGGATAAAGCAAATCTGAGGATTTCTTGGAGAACGATCAAAGCTAGTGTTAATTGTTATACCTTAATCTTTGTCTTTTCTTTTGTAAGGAAAGTAACAATTATCGCTAGTGACATGGCGGCAATGAAAGTTACGGCGCGTGCAGTAATTGTATGATCGAGGCCTGTAAAAATCCATACAACTGTTGTGATGAGACCGGTAAGAAGAGCGGTGACAACTCCTGCCGAGCCAAAACGCTTCCAATAAAAGGAAAGAAGAACTGCGGGTGCAAACGAGCACCCTATGCCAGCCCATGCGTAGCTGACTATATAATAGATCAAGTTAGAAGTCGTTAGCGCAAGTATCAGCCCGAGTATTCCGATCAGCAGAGTAGCGATGCGTGAGATGCCTAGCAGAGTTCTGTCTGAGACTTTTCCCTTCTTGATGATGCCGCTGTATACATCCTGGCTTATTGAGGAAGCCGCTACAAGAAGCATGCTTTGGGCAGTGGATATCATGGCCGCCACAGCTCCTGCCAGGAGAATTCCCGCCAGCCACCATGGGAAGAGCTGGGTCAGGATGTGAGGGAGGATCATTTCATTGTCGGATACAGCGTTGGGGCCAAATAAAACGATCGAGCCGAGTCCTATGATGATGACCCCGATGTAGGCAAGAAAAGTCCATGCTACCGCGATATTACGCCCGATTTTTACGTCGCGGTCATTCCTCATTCCCATAAAGCGGGCGTTAAGCTGTGGTTGTCCTCCAAGGTAGCCGAAAAACCATGCGAGGTTGTTGAATATAAGCAGCCCGGCGCCAAATCCGCCAAGGCCTCCGGTCAGGGATCCTATGCCGCCGCCTGCAGAAGCAAGGGCATTTGGTATGTTGGCTTGTCCGGAAAAAATATGGACGAGGATGATAATAGGGGCTACTACGAGTGTTGTAATCATCAGGATTGACTGGAAAGTGTCGACCGC
>DFBQ01000163.1:1352-2242 GCA_002367355.1 Deltaproteobacteria bacterium UBA3076
AGACCGAATGTCTTGAAAATCGTTTTGCCTGCTCCTGCGAACTGGGCGCCAACATAGAATACAAAGAAAAAGACTATAATCAGGGTTGAAAGTACGCGGATTGTGTTTGCTTTTTCGGGAAACTTGGTCGAGAAGTACTCAGGCATTGTCATTGCGTTGTATTTCTTTGCCTCGGAACGGAATTTGCCTGCCAGTACTATCCAGGCTGTGCTTATTCCTAAAAGGCATCCTAAACAGGTCCAGATTCCGGAGAGGCCGGTGGCATAGATAAAGCCTGTGAGCCCGAGGAGCAGCCAGGCCGATTCTCCGGTTGCCCTTTCAGACAGGGCTAACATCCAGCCCGGAAGTTTTGAACTGCCCAGGACAAAGTCAGATTGGGATTTAGTTCTCAGGGCCTGCCATAGGCCGAGAGACAGAGTTAGCACAAGGTATGCTATAAATATAGTAACCATTGAGTTTTTTCCTTTTAGGGATTTTTAACTATTATTTTTATAAAAATAATTGATTTCCCATTCAGCGGTAGCCAGGCTGTCGGAACCATGGACTGCATTGCGCTCAATTGAAAATCCAAACTGATGGCGTATTGTTCCGGGTGCTGCCAGTGCAGGGTCTGTGACACCCATAACTTCTCTCCAGCCGGCAGTGGCATTTTCTTTCTCCAGTATCATCACAATGATTTTACCTGAGGACATGAAATCCGTCAGAGTTTCGTAGAAGGGTTTCTCCTTATGGACGACATAAAACTCTTTCGCTTCTTCCTTGCTTAAATGAAGCATTTTCAAGCCTGAAATCTCAAATCCTTCTTCTGTGATTCTCTGGATGATTTTGCCTGTGGCTTTCTTTTTTATTGCATCAGGTTTAATGATGGCCAAAGTTTTTTCACTCATGAT
>DFBQ01000163.1:2342-2831 GCA_002367355.1 Deltaproteobacteria bacterium UBA3076
AAGTAGCCTCTAAGTTTTTTTTGATGTAAAATGAGATGCAATGACAAAGGAAGAAGAAGGCTATGCCGGCATCAAGAGGTTTGCACTGGATCGCGGGTTTTCTCTTTTTGGTGTGGCAGACATCACCGGGATAAAAGACGAATTTAACATTAAAAAAGAATCTCTTGCCGGGCTTGACAGAGGAATATCTCTCGGGAAAAGGCTTCTGGATACAATAATAGAGGATATCGAGGACAAGCCTACACTGCTTTATTTCCACCACTACCGGCAGCTTAATTTTTTTCTTGACAGGAAGGCCTTGTTGGTCGCTTCACTCATCCAGGAGCTGGGATTCAGAGCACTTCCAATCCCTGCTTCACAGATCATCGACTGGGAAAAACAGTACAGTCATGCGTCGCACAAGAAAGTAGGGAATTTAGCCGGACTGGGATGGATAGGACGGAACAACCTCCTTGTAAATCAGGAGTTTGGTGCGAGGTTCAGGCTTGT
>DFBQ01000122.1 GCA_002367355.1 Deltaproteobacteria bacterium UBA3076
CAGAGCATGAAGCAAAATCGTTATCTGTATCCATAGAGACTGTTCCTTTCCGATTTGTAACCGTTCACGGGATTACAACGCCCGTTTTACCGCAACCCACCGAACTGTAAGCGTTTACAGGGTGCTGCAGATGCGAGGCGGAGGGTTACGCAGACGTACTCCCTGTACTTCAAGTGCCAGACAACAAAGCAGATGCGGTGCCCTGTGAACGCTTACCTCCATTCATAGGTACCTCTCAGTCTTAAGAGTATAAGGCTGTCCCGGTATTCATCGTCATCCTCAGAAGAGGATCTTTCCCGCTGGGTCAACTCAAGGGCACCAGAAAGCCAAGGCAATATCTGATAGGACATGCCTACCGAGACATCCCATGTTTCATCTCTCGTGCGCTCTTCCTCCTCGGCCTTCTCATACATGTACGAAGTTGATGTATATAGCTCGGTCCTTGGAGACATGCTGTAGGTAGACGAAAGGGACACACCCCTGTACTCTGTAAAACCCTCGGCATCTGCACCGGAATAATCTAACCTGTAGCCCCCCTCACCACTGAGAGTTACAGAGCCCCTGGAAAAACTGCGGACCAGATCAAGACCATATGTTGATCCCATATCTGACCCGGATTCCTTTGGATTGTGGAAGAAGTACCCTAAAAAGGCGCTTAGAGAGTATGACGGGCCAAAATCATGATCAAAACCCGCGGCTATGCTTTGCACATTGTAATCATCACCTTCCTCTTCGTCCGGGGCCTTAGATGAAAACAACACGAGTCCATAGTCCATGTGCAGCGTGGTATGCGGAGACCGACGCCACTGATAGCCAAGGTTAAATTCGGTTGTTTCATCGGATGGGTCGTCATCTTTATAGTCTATACGACTCCAGGAATAGCCCAGGATGAGACCTTGGGAATGGGTGAGCCAGTATTCAAGCTCCAAACTGGGACCATATTCAACATCATCTTCAATATCCGGATCAGTGTTTTGCAAACGGTTGTCAAGATACGAGACAGTCACACTGTCCTCTGCGCCAAATTGATAAGTAAATCCCGTATCCACTGTGTTTCTGGAATACTCATTCCTGGTACGTCTTACCCCGGTATACTCCGGATCCTCTTCCAGCGGTTCCTCAGACCTGTAGTAAGTATCCATTATGTGCCAGGATAGATTTCGGCTTAGTTGTTGATCCCAACTTAATTCACCCGTATGCCCGATATAGTTATTCTCACTATGACGTCTAAAGTTATTCAATGACATAGTATAGCTCGCTGCAAAGGTCCTGGTTGCACTGACGTCTTCCAGGCGTAATTCAGGACTGAGTCTGGTAATAAAATCAGAGGTCTCGTTGTCAGAACTCAAGTCTATGTTGCTGTCATAGCTTTCCTCAAGCTCAAGCGCTGGTAAAAAACGCCACTCTGCCCATGAAGTCGCAGCGAATAAAACTGCAACCACAACTAAGATAAAAGCCCGCCCCAAAAAACAGGGAGGACAAAAATCGAACGGTTTCATGTCGATTTACCTCACAACATCAAAACTAAGGAACTATTATGGTATCCCCTGGTTGTAAGACGATGTTTTTCTCCAGATGCTTACCTTTTGAAACATTCTTGTAATCAAACTTTATGCGCGATTGTTTTCCATTTTCCTTTCGCAGAATAACAATATTCCCTCTATCTGCCCACTCTGCAAGCCCCCCTGCCAGGGACAGCGCCTGAAGGACTGTCAGATCCTGTTGAAGTGGATACCCTCCAGGAGATACGACTTGTCCCAATACAAATATGTTCTTACTGTGTATTTCCTGGACAGCCACTGACACAGTAGGGGATTCCACAAACTCGGCCAACCCTTTCTCAATCTCGGCCTTTAGCTCCAGAGAAGTGAGTCCGGAGGCCTGCACATCATTCAATAAGGGCAAGGTTATCTTGCCATCAGGCCGCACTGGTACTGTGCGAGACAGATCGGGTTCTCTCCAAACATGTATCTCAAGTATGTCAGTGGGACCGATGATGTACTCGTCCTCCACAGGGATCGTCTTCTGCTCGGTATTCCGGCTAACATTTGTAGGCGAGCATCCCTGACAAAAGAAAACCCCGGCAACCAACAGGATTAGAATCGTCAACCTTACCAAAGCCCATTGAAAAAACGAGTCTGTTTTCACCATCCTTTACTCCTTTCGCCCCTTAAGATATTCTTCCCACTCCATGGGCAGCAGATATTTTTTATTATTATTGCACTTCTTACAAACAGGCACTAGGTTGTTTTTAATGCTTCGACCCCCTCGAACCAGAGGAACCACATGATCCATTGTGAGATTAGAAGGCCCCACGCGCCCCCCACAGTAGAAGCAAACACCTTTAGCACATTTCTGGTGCCACCATCTACTGCGCCTGAGTTCTCTGGCCTTGGATTTCTCCCTCTTTATATCCTCTTCGGCCACAAATGCCGAAAAATAAACTGTTTCTTTGACTTCATTCATAATTTTACATAAAACGAACGAAAAACGTATCTTCTCAATAAGTCCGGGCAAATCATATTTTGCGACTATCCACTGGATTCCCGCCTTCGCGGGAATGACGATTGGGTGTGAGCGCC
>DFBQ01000105.1 GCA_002367355.1 Deltaproteobacteria bacterium UBA3076
TTTCTTTTATTCTGTTTTTTCAAATATCCATTGCCAACGCATTCCTCTGCATATTTGCACCACTCGATGCATCCGAGATCGAGTTTTGGGTTGGGGACCCAAGAGGTACATTTTTTACAGCGTCTTCGGACATCATCCTTGAAGAATTCTATGGAGGTATGGCAAATGGGGCAACGGACCTCAAAAATGTCTTCTTTTTTCCAGTAGCGTGTATCCTGTCCCGGACATCTCATAACAAAACAATTATATCTTTTTCCCTTTCCAATTGCAACGGAAACAAAGATTGATGAGAATTTTCTTCTTATTATATATAATATGCTTTGCAATGCTTTTTATTAGCCAAGGATTCCGTGATCGTTGTGGTTTCTGTGAAAAATGTTGAGGGAAACCATGAAAAGAATTAATACAGTGATTTTATTCATTATTGTGTGAGGAATTTTTCTTCATGCAGAGAACAAAAGGATAAAAAGACGGCTATCCTCTGTCGATATCTCCAAAGAGAATGACCTTTTTGCCTTCTGTTTATCCTCAAGATCCATGGAGGACCTCAGGGAACAGACGGAAATTATTTTTCTGCAGAAGGCCAGTGGTATGCAGCCAACGGCTATATAGTCTTAAAGAAACGCGAAAGTAAAGAGGTCAAATCCGTGTTTTACTTTTTCGAGTGGACTTGATTCCCAATAATATTTATAATAATTTTTGAATTATTATTAAGCCGCACAAAGGCCACAAGATTTTTCCTTGATCTGTAGGAGCAGCGTTTTCCCGGATCAGGAGAGGAGCAGTCCATGACCGATATTAACTTGACGATGCGCGACATCTATTCAGCCCGGGCGAGGATTGCGCCTATTGCGCGCAAGACCCCGCTTGTCTCATCCCCGGCGCTGTCGGAACTGACAGGCAGCGAGATCACTCTCAAGCTCGAGAACCTGCAGGAGACAGGCTCTTTCAAACCACGGGGAGCAGCCAACAAACTCCTGTCTCTGGACCCCGGATCGCTACAGCGGGGAGTCATCACTGTCTCCAGCGGTAACCACGGCCGTGCGCTGGCCTATGTCGCCCACCATCTTGGGCTGCGGGCCGTTGTTTGCCTCCCTGATACGGCGCCCGCCAACAAGCGAAATGCGATCCAGAAACTCGGGGCTGAGGTAGTCGTTCGGGGCAGCACTTACGAGGAGGCGGTGGAAGAGGCCTCCCGCCTTCTTGAAAAAGAGAGGTTGGAAATGATTCATCCCTATGACGATCCGGTCGTCATCGCCGGACAGGGGACCATCGGTCTGGAACTGCTAGAGGAGTTTCCCGATTTGGACACCGTCGTCGTCCCATTGTCAGGTGGAGGCCTGCTGGGTGGTATCGCCTTTGTTCTCAAGTCGGCCGACCCTAAAATCCATGTTGTCGGTGTCATGATGGAGCGCGGTCCCGCAATGGTGGAAAGTCTGCGCGCCGGACGGATTGTTGACATTGTGGAGGAACCTACTCTTGCTGATGCCCTCGCCGGTGGGATCAGGCCCAATCAATACACTTTTGATCTAGTCCGGAAAACTATTGACGAGACAGTTCTGGTCTCCGAACAAGAGATCGCGGGCGCCATGGCTTTTGCTCTGGAGCGCCATCATCTGGTGGTTGAGGGTGGCGGGGCAGTGGGTATCGCTGCCTTGAGGGCCGGGAAGCTCCAGCACCTGGGAAAGCATGTCGCTGTGGTCGTCAGTGGGGCAAACGTTGATATGCCCCTTTTGCTGCGGATCGCCCGGGAACATCTGGACGGCTGCTGAGTAAGCACCTGGAAGTGACTAACCAAGAGAGGAACAACAAGCTCAATGCTGAGTAGGCAGTACGATAAGTGTAGTAAGGATGAAGATTGTCGATACTTCTGATTTCCCCTCTTGAAGAATACTTTTTTCTCTGTAATTCATATCTTCTCTAATGTGTATATTGGTTGAATGACGACAAACAATGATTTAGATCAACAAAGAACACATTGGGAAATCATTACCCTCGGTTGCATGTTTATAGGTTATATGGGATTCATTCTCTGTAGGACAGTTCTCACAGTTGCAAGCCCTGAAATGGTAAACGACCCGAACCTCGGACTTGACGAAGCCAGCTACGGGGATATTGCAGCCTGGGGAATGGCGGGAATGATTACGGGAAAACTCCTTACCGGAGTGATTGCAGATTGGCTCGGTGGACGGAGAGTATTCTTAGTGGCTCTCTCTATCACAGCCTTACTCACAGTAACCTTTAGCTGGGGCACCACTGCTTCCTCTTTTGAAGGAGTATCATCTGCTCAGGCCGGCTCTTGGGCCTCCGCATTTCCAATCGGATGTTTGCTTGCCTTGGTTGGGGGAGGATTTTTATATGACAGAGTCTCACGAAAGGGAAGAGTCGGTCTCTTGGGTGGATTATTGGGAGCTACCTGCGTTTGCGTTGCAGCACTGTGGTGTTTGAAGGAACTGCCGATAATTCCGGATTCTTTCAAATTTCCGCTTGCGATTGTCATCCTGTTCTTTTACGGATTCACACTTGCTCCAGCATACTATCTGCCAGCGAGTATTTTTTCTAATGAATTTGGTGGAAAACACTGCGCTCTCTTAATAGGGCTGGTAGATGTTGCTGGCTACTCCACTTCAATGCTATATCTCATTGCAGGAGGCAGAATGGTTAAAACTTGGGGTTGGCAGAGCATGATTCAATTATTTTTGGTGATAGCTGTAGTAGCAACCCTGATTACAATCTGGTTCGCCTTCGAAGATTACAGACGTTTCAGACTAACCGACTAGGAAGGTCAGCATCTAAGTTTGGTTAGAACATGAACCCGTCCATGGGAGCCGCCCTCGCTTAAAATCACCTGGATACCGCGCGCCACGCCGATCAAAAGGGCAACGCTCGTAAGGCTTCCTGCGCCAAGGCCCGCGTCCCCGAGTACGCGCCTGAGAGAAACACCATCATGACCGCCAGTAGTCCTAGTACTTTTGCATTGTGTTTCATTTTAATACCTCCTTCAGTAGGACAGAAGAAGTACAACTTCTTTCTCAATGACCTGGTTCAAGCGATTCCGTTGGACCTCAAAGCGTTTCGAGAGGTCCTCGAATACCGCGTACATCGGTTCCGTGGGTTTGGCATCGGCACAGACGACGGCACCCGAGAGCCTGCTCAACTTCTCGATCAATCCCAGGGGACCCCACATCATGGGGTGGGCCTGCGATCCCATCCAGATAGTGAGATTGCCCTCGATCTCCCTCAGCTGCTCGAGGATTCTGTCTGCCTCAACCCTTGACTTCTCTGACAGCTCTGCCCGACGCCCGTTAAGTTGACCTCGGACATCTCTGATTTTGATCACTACGTCGGCCACTTCCGATACCCGATCCCGGATGTCAACCATGAGAAGTCATTTTTCCGAATCCCATGTGTGATCCGCTGCCAGGTGTTGCCGTGGTCCGTGGTCTTGTAGAGATACGGCGTGCGATCGCTCACTCTGTGCCGTTCACCGGAGATATAGACCGTCCCCCGCTGGTGGGGAGATACCTCTATGGCCGTGATTGTGGTCCATTCCGGAAGATCCGGAGGAGAGACGTCCAGCCAACTGCTGCCACCATCTCGTGATACCTGAACAGTACTGTCGTCGGTGCCCACCCAGAGCTCGCCCTCTTGGAGGGGAGACTCGGCAATGGCCCGAATGAGACTCACATGAAAAAGCGAGGAAGCATTGGAACTAATAGGCCCTCCGGATATGCTGCCCATCACTTCCCGGCGGTTTCGCGTGAGGTCAGAACTGATTTGGTCCCAGGAGATGCCTTCGTTAGTGGATCGGAAGACGTACTGAGCTGCCGTGTAGAGAACCCTAGGATCGTGCGGTGAAAGGAGCACCGGGAACGAGTAGTAGAAACGGTATTTCACGTCTTCAACGGCCGTTCCGAACTCCACCTCGGGCCAAACGCTGATGTCCTGGGACTGCCCGGTTTCCCGGTCAAAACGGAACATCCTGGCCCTATCGCATGCATAGACCACGCTGCCGTCGGGCTTCACCGCTGTCTGTCCGCCCTCGCCGGCTGGAATGAGAAGGTAGTGCACCCATTCGATGGACCGATCGTCGGTTCGACTTGGAATCGCGATGTGGCTGTTGTCATTCTGGGAGGCGTAGATCCAGTATGGCTCCTGGTCGTCCACAGCCAGACTGAGTAGGTCTGCGGTAGGTTGGTTCTCCAGGCTCGACCAGGACTCACCTCCGTTCAATGTCACCGCGGCCCCTCCGTCGATCATTCGGTTTGGGTCGTTCGGATCGATCCATAACGCATGATGGTCCCAGTTCTCCGTGGGTTGAAGTTTGAACGTCCGACCCCCGTCCGTGGACTTCCAGAAACCGCTGATAGGCTGGATATAGACTACATCGGGATCCTGGGGGTCGGCGGTGATGTGGTTGTAGGAATTGGGGATCTCCATCTTGCCGGGATCTTGATGCATCCTCTGCCAGGTGGACCCGCCGTCATCGGAACGATAGATACCGCCTTCGCCTTTATCAGCCTCGATGAAGGCATACACCCGGTTGGGGCGGGCCGGTGAGATAGCTACGCAAATCTTCCCGATCAGCCCTTCTGGCATACCGGGATTGCGGGTGATGTCCGTCCAGCTGTCCCCGCCATCCGTGGTCTTGAAGAGGCCCGTGCTGGGGCCGCCGCTCTCCTCGTCCCACGGGTACGTCACATGGTGATTCAGGGACGCGATGATCACTTTCGGGTTCGTGGGATCAATGGACAGATCCACCGCACCGGTAGACTCGTCCTTATACAGGATTCGTTTCCAAGTCTTTCCTCCATCCGTGGTCCGATAGACTCCGCGTTCTGGATTGGGGCCGAACATGTCCCCCATCGCCGCCACGTACACAATATCGGGGTTGGTCGGATGAATGCGGAGCCTGGAGATGTGCCTGGTTTCTCGCAGGCCCACGTTAGTCCACGTCTCTCCTCCGTCGGTAGATTTGTAGACTCCATCTCCGGGCGAGATAAATTGTCGTGGAAGTCCCTCCCCCGTCCCCGCAAAGATAACCTTGGGATCCGAAAGCGACACGTCCAGGGCACCCACCGCAGGGAATTTGAAGAAACCGTCCGATACGTTCCGCCAATGCCTTCCGGCATCAGTGCTCTTCCACACTCCGCCATGGGCAGCCCCGAAATAGTAGAGGAGGGGGTCGTCGGGATATCCCGCCACCGCAAGGACACGCCCTCCACGGAACGGCCCAACGAACCTCCAATCGAGTGCTGAAAGAAAGCTAGCATCCAAGCTGGGATAGTCGGTGAGGACAACCTTGCCCATGCCCAAGGCACGAGAGTCTGTGCCTACCAGAAACGCCATCATGACTGCCAGTAATACTAGTACTTTTGTATTGTGCTTCATTTAGCTACTCCCCTATTTTGTTTGTGTCACTCTGTTAACTATCTATATCGACAGAATTGAAAAACTGAACAGACGATAACCTAACAAGGTGAACTCGATAAACGAATGTGTTCTCATGGCAACTTACCTTTCTAGGTAGTGTGACCACCATAGGAAAAACCACCAAAGGAAAATCCTTTTTCAATTCTGTTGAAATATTAGAAGATTGACTATTACATTGTCAAGCTAAAGCGCATTAACAATATATTAACAATATAATATTATATGAAACATATGTAATGAGAAATAAGCCATTACAAAATCGCTGCTAACTGAACAGGGAATGTTCAAGTTATGGCAATTTTATGGAACTAAATTAATAAAAAATCTTCCTGTATCAATCAGAGATAAATTATTTTTATAATAAAGTAAATATCAACCTAAACAAGATCAAGTGTGATCAGACAAACGATTAATGCAAAATCAACCAGCTGTTGGATTTCAACATATTCATTTTCCACATGAAATGCTGTATCGTCACCAGGTCCGAATCCTACGGATTCCACTCCTTCAAGATTTAGACTCTTTCCGAATGTAATGCCTCCAAATCCAATTAAACTGGGTTCATGATTCCTAACCAGTTTACAATTCTCTTTTATTTTTTTTACCAGCACACTATCCGGATTCACTTTATGAGCCAGTGACTGTTCCATTATCTCTATAGTAGCATCATTAGCAACCTGTTTGCAGAGTTTCTCTAATTCCTTTTTTACTCCTTCCGGAGTCTGATCCGGCATTATACGAATATCCAGAATAATATAGCACTGGTTAGGAACAATATTAGAAGTTGTTCCACCATGAATTTCACCCAGGTTAATAGTAGTCGGAGAATCAAAAGTGGGATCCTCTTTGGATTCAAGTTTTAATTGTTCTATCAAGGAAACAATTTTAGCCATCGGGTAAATAGCATTAACACCCAGTTCAGGTGTGGAACCATGAGCCTGTTTACCTTTTGTTTTGATCTTATAAACGACTTTCCCCTTCTCGGCAATTTCTATTTTTTCCATATTATAGCCAATATCCGGAATGATTGCATAGGTGGGAGAAATCAGTTTTTCTTCCAAAAGATATTTGATCCCATAGTCTACTCCATCCGGATCGGTTGTCTCCTCATCTGAGAGTGCAGCAACCTGTAAAATTCCCCGGATATTTTCCTCAC
Source organism: Deltaproteobacteria bacterium UBA3076 (assembly GCA_002367355.1). Lineage (GTDB taxonomy): Bacteria > Desulfobacterota > Dissulfuribacteria > Dissulfuribacterales > UBA3076 > UBA3076. Next base: position 6,590 of record DFBQ01000105.1, read on the forward strand.
CAATAACATCCTTCATGATTTTCCCAGCCATCATAGCTGCTACTAATGGACCTTTATCATCCAGGGTGCCCCGGCCATACATTTTGCCATCTTTCACCACTGGTTCAAATGGATCTGAATCCCATCCTTCCCCTGCAGGTACAACATCCATATGACCGGGCATAAACAATATCTTGCCACTTTTACCTGAACCTATATTGCCAATGACATTAGGCCGTTTCTCATTGCGTGCATAAACCTGAAACGGAATGTTCCATTTTTCAAACTCTCTTTTCACAATATCTGCAACCCGATATTCTTCGCCTCTTTCTTCAAGATAAGGATGCTCAGTTAACTTCTCTGAAACCACATTCACCGTTTTCTGACGTACCATTTCTGCAAGCAGGTCAGTTATTTCTCTGGAAATTTGATTATTATTCTCTTTAAAATATTGAATTATTTCCTCTTTTAAAATCATGTTTTTCTCCATTATTTAATATTTTAAATACAAAGCCGGCTAAAACTCCAAATTTTTTATATTTTTTAATTTAAACAATACCAATATATAATAACTCTTTTAAAGAAAGTAATTCAATGTGTGAAAACATGCAGATTTTAATTCCATGAAATTCCGAATTGAATTTATCACACTCGAAACAACTTGGTCAATGGCCAAAAATAATACTTAGCTTATTTTGAGTGCTGACTTATTATGCTGACATGCCCTGTTGATGTTGGCATAGGATATATGTTAGAATTTTCCCGAACGAAAGGAGAAGTATATAGGCAGGTCACTTTTTTTACACAGTTTTTTGGCTGCAGCAGGCACAGCTGGAAAGCAGGCAACAGATGATGGGTTCGCTTCTCATATTTTTTCATGATAAAGAAGAGAGGATATAGAAATGACGATTCAAGATAAAAATAACAATATAGATTTCGGTGTTCCGTTAAATCGTTTCTCTTTGGAAAAATGCAAAAAAATTCATGCGGCCAGCCTAGAATTACTGGATCGGGTTGGAGCACGTTTGCATTTGGAGGAAGCCATCCAATTATTAAAGAGGGCTGGTGCCAAGGTTATTGACAGCAATCTCGTGAGGATTCCTTCACATCTTGTGGAAAATGCCCTGGCAACCGCGCCGAAAAAAATTGACTTGTTTGACCGGTATTCAAAACCTGCTATTAAGCTTGGCAAGCACAATAAATATTACGGAACAGGATCCGACTGTCTAAATATTATTGATCATCGTAATGGGCGACGAAGAAAGCCAATAGTAAAGGATGTAGTAGAAGGAGCAATACTCTGTGATTCACTCGAGAATATTGACTTTGTGATGTCTATGGCGCTTCCCTCAGATGTCAATCAAAGTATAGCCGATCGATTCCAAATGGAAGTCATGCTCAACCACACCACAAAACCCATTATTTTTGTCTCCTATGATTTAAGCGGCTGCAAAGATTGTGTGGAAATGGCTGAAGCTGTGATGGGTGGGGCAGAGGCTTTACAAAAAAATCCAATTATTGCCTGTTACATTAATGTGCCAACAGGGCTGCTTCATAACGAAGATTCACTAAGAAAACTTCTCTTTTTGGCGGAAAGAAACATTCCATCTCTTTACATACCATCGTCAACAGAAGGAGCTACAAGCCCAATAACGACAGTGGGAGCTGTTGCCTTGGATTATGCCGGAGTTCTTGTCGGATTGGTGCTATCACAATTAAAACGCGAGGGGGCACCGATTATTGTCCCCGGTATGTCACCGAGTCCGCTCGATATGCGTACGGCCGTAAATCCTTATTGTGATCCTGAACAGGGAATAATGCAGTCAATGGCCAAATTTTATGGCCT
>DFBQ01000054.1 GCA_002367355.1 Deltaproteobacteria bacterium UBA3076
AAAGTATTAGCGGAAGAGCATCCCTTTGTTAAACCGTTGATATATTAGCAATGTTTTGCGTAACAGGTTGATTTTATTCACCACACTGATTCCGGTTGACGGGTTTGGGCATCACACAAATTCCGGTTGAGCCAATTTTTTTCAGCGATAGGGGGGTGTTGTTGCTTGCCGCGATAGCGGCTCCGTCCAACAAATCACTTCAGCCGCTAACCCGCATCGTTAAATTTGGAATACTCTGCCCCGCAGATCGCTCCGTAGTGTTTTGTAGTTCAGTGCCCCGCATGGTTAGCGGCAGCTGATCCCGTTATTATCCCAAGTATATCCATCTAATAATGGGTATGTGTTGTGACTCTTGACAACACTTATCAATGTTGTTATTACATCCAACATGAACGCCAAATTAATGCTCAACGAGCGGCATATCCTCTCCGAAAATATTTTCGTTGAAATGGTGGTGTGGTCACTCTCTTCGCCTCTTTCAAAAAGTCACCACGGTTTCAAATATCGGCTTGCCCTTGTTGTGAATGGTAATTGTGTGCTGCGTTACGACAACGAGGCAGGCAAGGGTGATCACAAGCATATAGGTGAGGATGAAATTCCATACATTTTCACCACACCGAAAGCATTGCTCGAAGATTTCTGGAACGATGTGGACAACTGGAGGTTTTAACATGCGTACTGTAATATTGGAGATTTCTTCTCGTGAGAAAATCAACAAACGGTTACTTGGAGCTTTAGAGGGAAAACCGCAAGGAACATTCATCAGCTTCGAGTCGCCTACGCTCCTTTTTAAGGTGCTCTCGGGCAATCGATGGGAGCTGCTCAAAGTTATGACAGACGCAGGGCCAATGTCAATGCGTGAAGCAGCGCGTCGTTTGGGCAGAGATATAAAAGCAGTGCATCGTGATGTGCACATGCTTTTGAATGTTGGAATATTGCAAAAGACCGATAAAGGTCAAATCGAATTCCCCTTTGAAGCAGTGCATGTTGATTTCATGCTAAAAGCGGCTTGATATTCTTGGGCTATCGGGATAGGGACGCCCATCACTGAGCGCCCCTCCCACAGCACCATACATGCGGATCGCGTACACGGCGGTTTGGCTGGTAAAGATAACAGAAGAATGAGCTGAAAAAATGACAAAATTATTAGAAAATGCCTTTAATGAGGCATCGAAGCTTCCAGAAATTGAACAAAATGTTATTGGAAGATGGCTACTGGATGAAATCAAGGCTGATAAAAAATGGGAAAAACTGGTTGCCAAATCAGAAGATGTATTAGATCAATTGGCACAGGAAGCTTTGATGGAATATGAAAAAGGCAATACAAAAGATTTGGATATAAATAAGCTGTGAAATCAAAAACTACAGACAAATTTTGGAAGTGCTATCAAGCGTTGCCAAATGAAATAAGAAAGAAGGCGAGACAAGCATATATACATTTTAAACGAGACCCGTGGTATCCAAGTCTTCATTTTAAAAGGGTTCACTCAAGCTTACCGATCTATTCTGTCCGTATCACAAAGGATTATAGAGCGGTAAGTATATTCTTGAGTTTTCGAAAAATAGTTGAAGAACCAAGTAAGCAATTGGCACATTTATTGCCGTTAAACCTTCACCACGTCATTCCCGCGAAGGCGGGAATGACGTCCGGTAGTACCGTATACTTTTCATCTATACTACTTTTAGAATACCTGTAGCAAAAATCATTCCAAATTCTTGTTTTTCTGACCAACTATTTTTCGAAAACTCAAGTATATATGATTGCCTCGGTTGCCATCGAAAATGACATACCTCTCCTGCACAATGATAAGGACTTTCAGCCCATTGAGAAGCGCTGCGGCTTCAAAGTGCTGTCATTAACTTAAAAAAGATAACAACGCTGTTTCTGAATGGAAATTCCGATACTATCAAGATAATAGGGACGGGATTGACCTTATAATAGAGTTATCATACAAGATACGAGAAGTGATAGATGGAATCAGTCTCTCCCCCAATCCCTGAAAAGCGATTTCCTATCAGTCTATTTCCAAACGATCCAAGAATTCCCGTTTTACCAACTGGATCTCGCTTTCCCGGTACCTGACCTCTCCGTCCAGTCTGGCCTCAAGCAGACGATGGAGTATTATCCGGAAGAGAGGGCCTGGCTCCAGGCCCATATTCTTTAAGTCGTCTCCTGTAAGCAGGGGTCTTACGTTATATAGTTCTGTAATATACCTGGATATTGCCTGCCGGGCGTCTTCGTTCTCAGTAATTGAAAGTATGTGGAGGAGGAGATCAAGATCCAGGCCTTTCAGCAGCCAATAGACCTCACTGGCCTTCATAAAAGATCGTCTGGAAAGAAGACCGAGGGCCTTTATTGCAACCTTACGTCCTTCTACAAAGATATTCCTTTTTGAGCCAAGAAGGCCAAGGCGGTCTACAACTTCTTGAATTTCTTGGAATTTCAGCCCTTCAAGAAGCGCCAGCAGATAAACCACCCACTTCCTCGGCCTCTGTGGTCTAAAGAGCAGATCATACCAAGCCAGGACATCGTAGGACCGGGTAAGGACTCCTTCTTCCGTTGGTCCTAATCGAATGCTTTGATGAATCACTTTCAGTAAGCCTAGACCGGCCAGCCTTCTGATGGCAGACCTTGGATCCGGCTCCTTCAATATCAGTATGAGTTCGGTAAGTAAACGCTTTCCGGAAAGTCTTGAGAATAAGTCGAGACGCACGGCATTCCGGATCAACCTCAATGTCTGCTTGCCTATTCTGAAATCGTATCGTTGCTCAAAGCGGACTGCCCGGAAGACCCTGGTCGGGTCTTCAACAAAACTCAGGCTGTGGAGGACCTGTATAATATGGTCTTTGAGATCCCTCTGGCCTCCAAAGAAGTCTATCAATAACCCGAATTCCTTCGGATTTAGCTTAATAGCCAATGTATTGATGGTAAAATCCCGCCGGAACAGATCTAACTTGGTGGACGAAAGGGCTACTGTGGGCATGGCGGCTGGATACTTGTAGTATTCCCACCGGGCTGTTGCCACGTCCACTTTAAAACCGTCAGGGAAGATCACAACCGCTGTCCCGAACTTCTGGTGGGCACGAACCCTTGCTCCGAACCGGTCGGCAAAGGCCCTGGCAAAGGCGATTCCATCTCCCTCAACTACCAGATCTATATCCAGATTGGGTTTTCTTAATAACAGGTCCCTCACAAAGCCACCTGCGACACAAATATGAAAACCCTCATTCTCTGCCACTTCCCCTGCATTCATCAATAGATTAAGTATATGGGCAGGGAGCTTCTCCCTCAACAAAGAGACAACGTTCTTGCGCTGTGCCTTTCCTGAAAGCAAAGCTTCAGGTCTTCTTGCAGCATCTCCACTCAATATCTGAAGGAGATCCGTCCTGGTGATTACTCCTTCTACCTGTCCTTTATCCACTACAGGGACAAAACGCTGACGACGGTTGACAATCAGTTCCTGGACCTTGGCAAGAGTGTCCTCCGGATAGATGACCTCGAAATCCGTAGTCATGTATTCACGTACCAGCAGGTCTGAAAGACCATGGTATATTGCCTTCTCCACGGTCCTGCGGGAAATGAGGCCCAGGACCTTTTTTTCTTGGACTACAGGCAAAACAGTGATGCCATAGCGCGTTAATTTATCATTGACCTGGGAAAGAGTGGTGTCCGGCAGGACCGAGAGCACCGGATACGACATAATGTCTTTCACTTTAGGCTCGGTTCCGAGCTGCCTGTGAAGTTCGGTGACAAGGCGCTCTTCAGCCTCAGCCAGAGTTAGTCCCTTTATCGTGGCAGAGGCAGCCATGGGGTGGCCTCCTCCGCCGATTGCCTTCAGCACCTTCCCTACGTCAACCCTCTCATCCCGGCTGCGGCCCACTATCAATACTTGATCCGCCATGAGTGCCATGGCAAAAATTACGTGGAGCTTCTCCATATCCATTAGTTCGTGAGCCAGGACAGCGAAGTCTTCCACATACGCCGGCGATGATGTCTTTGCCAAAGTGACAGGGATGCCGGCCAGAGTATAAGTGGCTGCGGTGTTCAAGAGATCATTCAAGAGTTCTACATGTTCAGGGGTGAACCTGTGCCCGAGTAGTTCGGAGATTGCCTTGAGGTCAGCTCCTTTCTCAAGCAGCCAGCCAGCCGCCTCCAGATCCTCGGAAGTGGTGGAGCTGAAAGTAAAAGAGCCCGTGTCCTCATATATACCCACAGCCAGAAAAGTTGCCTCGTCAGGACTTATATCCAGCCCTTTTTCTCTCAGGAGTCGGATCATCAGGGTCGTGTTTGCGCCCACCGGCCTGAAAAAGGTCTTAGAGGCTTTTATGTCCCCACTAGAAGGGGGATGATGATCGAATACATGGACTTCAACATCAGGCCTTTCCAGAAGCGAAGCCAAAGGACCAATACGGCTTTTCTGCCTGGTGTCTACAACTACCAGAAGCTTGACCTTGTCAATATCTATGTCTTTTAAACGTTTTACGTTTATGAAGTAACTGCTCGACTGCAGGAGAAAGTCCCGCAGATCCTTCTCCTGGGAGCCGGGCAGCACGATTTGAGCCCCGGGATAAAGTTTGCTTGCAGCCAGAGAGGAGGCCAGGGCATCAAAATCCGCATTGAGGTGGGAGGTGATAATGGTGGTGGGGAAATCTGTTGAAATTTCGGCCAAGAAAGTCCTTTAAAATTTGCCATCTGTGCGGTTAAAAAACTATTCAAAATCAGGCATCCTTCATTTACCAGTTTACACTTTGATCTAAGTTTTTTGGTAAGTTTTTCAGTTTCTAAGCCGTCATTCCCGCGAAGGCGGGAATCCAGTGGTTTTAGCGTTTATGGATTCCCGCCTTCGCGGGAATGACGAATCAAACATACTTTAAAAAGTGTAAACTACTTTCGTAAGAATATGAAGGATGCCCAAAATCAATCACGAAAACACGAAATAAAAACCGGCTACCAACTTAAAGCGGGACAATTCGTAGGGTGGGCACTGCCCACCATCAATGAGCGATCTGCGTAGATTGGTGGGCNNGGCAATGCCCACCCTACTGTAACTCCTTGAGATTACAAGGTGTCCCGCCTTAAGTTGGTAGCCTAAAAACCTAACCCGGATAAATCGAAAAAAGGCCTTAAGTGAACTAAAGTTTGAAGTGCCTAAAGTTGTGGTGTGCGCTTTCAGCGCGGTTAATATAAATAGAGCGAAGTTACGCCTTAACTTTAGGCACTTTAGCTCACTTTAGGCACTTCAAACTCAATTAACTTGAAAATATTCTGCTTACGAGACCATCAAGTGAAAATCACTGAATCATTTGCCCACCTTATGTGGATTGACACTAAGGACCGGGCAACTAGCTCCTTTGACAACGCCTAATGCTACGCTGCCAAACAAGATCTTCTCCAGCCCCTTTCTCCCATGGGTCCCGATTATGATCATATCTGCCCCGGTCTTATCGGCGTATTTAATGATCTCTTCCGCCGCATCGCCCACAGCAACTGATGTGTCAACATCCAGACCAGCCAATTTCTCTTCCACGAACTTAAGCATGGCTTTCTCGCCGCCCTTGATGAGTTCGTCTTCAAAGTTAGAATACCAGGCGGTGCCCATTTCATAACCAACAAAATCCGATGAGCCTCTCACCACGTGAATAAGTTCTATCTTTGCCCCTAGTTTTTCTGCCATAAACTTCACAACAGGCAAAATCTTAAGGGCGCTTTCATAAAAATCTACAGGGAACAGTATCTTTTTAACTTCTACCATCGGCTATCCTCCTTTTGGTCATTTCAAGTTTCTGATTCGATCAAAATACCTTGTCTTCGGTTGCTTCAATTTTTTTATCTGACTATACAATGTACACAGACAGATCATGGCGACGCATATCTAATTATCCCTAATACCTCAAAAATTTTGCATTTTCAACCTGAAATATCTTGAGCGAATCACTTTTCACTGTGTAATCATAGTTAAATTAACTTTTAGCAGTTGTTGACCCAATGTCAAGGACCCAATGTCAAGCTTGCCGCCATGGTCTGCGGCTCCTATAATACCTCCTACAAATATTTATTTAAAATAGAACACAGATTTTCGCAGATATACACAGATAATTATTATTCATAAATTTGAAAAACTGTGTTCATCTGTGTCCAAAATGGAAATCCCTATACTATCAGGATATCTGGAGGAATAAATGGGCTTAACAGCAACGGAAAAAATCATAGATGCGCACCTTGTGGATGGCGATCTGGCTCCAGGGAGCCAGATCGCCATCCACATTGACCAGACTCTCACTCAAGACGCCACGGGCACCATGGCCTACCTGGAATTTGAGGCCATAGGCATACCTAAGGTCAAGACGGAACTGTCGATAAGTTACGTGGACCACAATTTGCTGCAATCCGACTTCCGGAATGCTGATGATCACAGATTCCTCCAGTCTATTGCCGGCCGCTATGGCATACATTTTTCCAGTCCGGGAAACGGCATATGCCATCAGGTACATCTTGAGCGGTGTGCTGTCCCCGGCAAGACACTGCTGGGATCAGACAGTCATACTCCGACAGCCGGTGGATGCGGGATGCTCGCCGTAGGTGCGGGTGGTCTTGATGTGGCCATGGCCATGGCCGGGCAGCCTTTCTATTTGAGAATGCCATATATCACAGGTGTTTGCCTCACAGGAAAACTTGGCCCGTGGGTTTCGGCAAGGGACGTCATCCTGGAATTACTCCGTCTGATGACAGTAAAGGGCGGTGTGGGAAAGGTCATTGAATACTTTGGACCCGGTGTTGCCACGCTATCTGTAACTGACAGGGCTACAATAGCAAACCTTGGAACTGAGCTGGGGGCTACCGGTACAGTCTTTCCTTCTGATGAGATGACCAGGAGCTTCCTTGTCAGCCAGAAAAGAGAAGATGCATGGCAAATTCTTAAAGCCGACCCGGATGCCATATATCATGAAATAATCAATATGGATCTCTCTTCTATTGAGCCAATGATAGCCTGTCCATCATCTCCGGACAACGTGGTACCTGTGCGAGAGGTGGCCGGACAGCCGGTATCCCAGGTCATCATAGGCTCCTGCGCCAACTCATCATTCAGGGACATAGTAGTTGCTGCCAAGTCCCTTGAATCCAGGGAAATACACCCGTTTGTGAGCTTTGAGATAAATCCGGGGAGCCGGCAGGTATTGGAAAACGCCGATATGGCCGGGGCTTTGCGCACGTTGATCCACGCCGGGGCCAGAATACACCAGTGCGGCTGCCTGGGATGCATTGGGATGGGACAGGCCCCGGCCACAGGAACCATCTCTTTGAGGACTTTTACCCGCAACTTCCCTGGAAGAAGCGGCACAAAGGACGACCGGGTATATCTGTGCAGCCCTGAAACCGCGGTTGCATCCGCGATACAAGGGATAATCACAGATCCGAGAGATCTTGGGCAAGCCCCTGAAGTATCGCTTCCTGAGACGTACCTTATTAATGACAATGGGATAATCCCTCCGCCTGAGGACGGCTCGAACGTATCAGTACTGCGCGGCCCCAACATAAAACCTCTTCCGGAGTTTGAGCCTCTGCCGGAAGACTTGAAGGCCACGGTACTCCTCAAAGTGGAAGACAACATAACCACTGACCATATTATGCCTGCCGGGAGCAAGATATTACCACTCAGGAGCAACGTGCCTGCTATCAGTGAGTATGTCTTTTCCGCTATTGATCCGGAGTTTTCCTCAAGGGCCAAGGAGGCAGGTAATGTGATCATAATCGGAGGGGAGAATTACGGCCAGGGCTCCTCCAGGGAGCATGCCGCCCTGGCGCCAAGGTACCTTGGAGTACGTGCCAAACTGGTAAAGAGCTTTGCCAGAATACATAAGGCAAATCTTGTCAATTTCGGCATCCTGCCACTTACCTTTATAGATCCGGATGACTATGATCGGATTGAGCAGGGAGACACTGTTAATATCCCAGGTCTAAGGACTGCGCTGCTGGGAGGCTCAGACACGGTGTCAGTAGAAATCGGAAAGGACAAAACAATACAGGCCTGCCTGGAGCTGTCTGAAAGAGACCGCCTGATACTGGCCTCGGGCAGCCTTCTTAATTGGGTAAGGGCCAGGATTGAGGCCGGGCAGACATAGAACTGATTCCGCTGAAAAAACCCAATCTGCGGCGCACAATGAAGGTTAAAGGTTGAAGGTTAAAGGCTGAAGGTTGAATTAAGGTATATGTCTTTTAAATCTTCTTCCACAATTCAGCATTCAGCATTCAGCATTTAGCATTGCCTATAAATGGATGCATCTCGGGCTTTTTGAGCGGAATCATATTTTAGGGTTTTTGCAGTGTAATCAGAACTAAAAGGGTTCGGTCTTCAGCCTTCAACCTTCAACCTAACCACCTGAGTATTTACATGATTCTCTCTTCAAAAGACAAGTTTATGGAAATTCGTCAACCCGGGTCCGGAATAATGGCCAAGATAAGGGTACCCGGATCGAAAAGCATCACCCAGCGGGCCCTGGTAGTCGCCTCTTTAGCTGAAGGAAAGAGCGAGCTAAAAGGCCCCTTAGACAGCGAAGATACCAGATTTCTTAGAAACGCCCTGTCCTGTTTGGGAATTTCCATAAAGAATAAAGGAACTGACTGGACAGTTGAGGGCCAAGGCGGAAGGATTTTGCCTGTCAACCAGGACCTCTATCTTGGCAACAATGGTACCGGGATACGCTTTCTGACCTCTTTTGTAGCCTTAGGTCAAGGCACTTACAGGCTCACAGGTACCGAACGAATGGCCGAAAGACCCATAGGGCCCCTGCTTGAGGCGCTAAAGGCCTGGGGATCTGAGGCAAGGACTGTTGAGAACACCGGTTGCCCTCCGGTAGAAATCAAGGCCCATGGACTTGAAGGCGGAGAAACCCTGCTTTCTGCCTCGAAGAGCAGTCAGTACCTTTCCTCTCTGCTGATCGTAGCTCCGATTGCCAGGAATCCGGCCAAGATTACCCTGGACGGCCCCCTGGTATCCAGGCCTTATGTAGATCTCACTCTGGCCGTTATGGCCGCCTTCGGAGTAAAGGTACAGGAGAAAGGTGACTCTTTCCTTGTGCCTCATATGACTTATAAGGCAAAAAAATATCAAATTGAGGGAGATGCATCGAGTGCCTCCTATTTCTGGGCAGCCGCAGCAGTCACAGGTGGTAGAATCACAGTGGAAAATATACCACCGGACGCCCTTCAGGGCGATGCGGCTTTTGCTGAGTTTCTGGTCAGCATGGGTTGTTCTGTAAAAAAAGATCCCGATGGAATAACGGTCCAGGGGCCCCCTTGTGGTGCGCTTAAGGCCATAGAAGTGGACATGGGACGTTGGCCTGATGTAGTCCCGACCCTTGCAGTAGTTGCTGCCTTTGCCAAGGGTACAACTGTCATCAAAAATGTAGCCCACCTGAGAATAAAAGAGACAGACAGGCTGAAGGCAGTGGCACAAGAACTCTCCAAGATAGGGGCATCAGTGAAGGAACTGGAGGACGGGCTCATCATTGAAGGGGCCCGGGACATGCACGGATCCCTGATAGACACTTACGACGATCACCGGATAGCCATGGCCTTTTCAGTGGCTGGACTGAGAGTCCCCGGTATCAGGATCAAAGAACCTGACTGCGTCCGGAAATCCTTTCCATCTTTCTGGCAACACTGGCAAGAGATTACAGGGTAAACTCACAAAATGTGCCCTATTGCCCCATAAGCGCTAAGTTGAAAAGATGAACGTCGAACATCGAACGTCCAACATTGAATGAAAAACGAATATCCAATACCGAACATTCAGCGGCTATTTCTGTTTCTTCATCTTTTCCCATTCAACATTCGATGTTGGACGTTCGATGTTCATTTTTTAGCAGTTCATTAGTCCATCCGGTGCAAAAATAATTAGCGCTTACGCCCTGTTGTCCCTAACCAAGTCGGATCACAGTTTGCATATATAATAAATGGATTGTTAAGTTATTTTTTTATAACTAATGGAAATAACAGGATAAATGGAGATATATGTATTGTGATATGTGATCATTATGCAGGAGAAAGCCGTCAATCAGTTCAGAATACTTGTATGATAAAACCTACATCCAAAGATTTAATGTTTGATTTTTCTTCGACCAGATCTTCTATTTG